>DAOWEF010000016.1 GCA_030638665.1 Dehalococcoidia bacterium | reverse complement strand
CATCCCATTCCTCGCCTCAAACCAGTGGATTCCCTCATCGTTGGGGCGGAACCAGGCATATTGATGGCGGGCGAAGCGGTGGGTCTCATATTTTATCCGCTGCACCGCCTTAGAAAGGTCGACCTCCCCTTTAAGATATTGACCGATCTGCCTGTAGCCCAGCCCCGACATCGCCGGGAGGTCAAGCGAGTAGCCCCGCTCCAGAAGTCCCTCTACCTCCTGAACTAGGCCTTGCTCCATCATACGGTCCACCCTGGAATCGATCATCCGATACAAATCCTCCCTGTCGGTTGTGAGCCCAATAGTTAAAATGCGAAGACTATGTAACAAAGGCGAGCTTCCCTGGAGCTGGGAGAAGGGGAGCCCAGTAGTACGAAAAACCTCAAGCGCCCTGATCACCCGGCGCACATTACGGGGGTCGATCCGTTGTGCCGCAGTGGGGTCGATCCCTTTTAATTCCTCATAGAGTGCCATATAGCCTTCCGATGACGCTTTCTCCTCCAGGCTACGCCTCAGTTCAGCATCGGGGGGAACAATGGGGATTCTGAAGCCTCCTACCAGCGCCCGCACATAAAGCCCACTGCCGCCAACCAAGAGCGCTAGCCTCCCCCGCCGCTGAATATCCTCGATTGCCCTTATGGCCATCTCCTGATAAAGGGCGACGGCGAAATCCTGGTCCGGGTCGACCACATCGATGAGGTGGTGGGGAACCAGGGCGCGCTCTTCGGGGCTTGGCTTCGCCGTTCCGATGTCCATACTGCGAAAAACCTGGCGGCTGTCGGCGCTAACGATCTCACCACCAAAGACCTCTGCCAGATGGATCGCCAGAGAGCTCTTGCCCACCGCGGTGGGGCCCACAATCGCAATAAGGTGGCTCATTTCTTGATCGCTGCTGTTTGCTCCACGATAGTTAGAAATTCCTTCGCTTTCAGGCTCGCTCCCCCTACCAGGGCACCGTCGATTTCGTGCTGTCCGATAAATTCGGCGATATTGGCAGCGGTCACGCTTCCTCCGTATAGAATCCTGATCCCCTGGGCGATCCCCTCACTGTAAAGCTGAGCTACTGTCTCCCTGATAATGCCGATAGTAGCATTTGCCCCCTTACCGGTAGCTGCTCTTCCCGTGCCTATAGCCCAGACAGGCTCATAGGCGATGACCATCCCGTTAAGCGATTCAACGCCCTGAAGCGCCCCTGTCACCTGCCTGGTTACCACCTCCTCAGTCCTTTCCGCCTCCTTCTCCTCAAGCCGCTCACCAACGCAGAGGATCGGGGTTAGCCCCGCGGCGAGCGCTGCTTTAACCTTCCTGTTCACTACCTCATCGGTCTCACCGAAGTATTGCCTACGCTCGGAGTGGCCCAGAATGACATACTCACAAATTCCGCAAAGCATCAATGGTGAAATCTCACCGGTGTAGGCACCCCGCTCCTCAAAGTACATATTTTGCGCTCCCACCTTGATAGATGAGCCCTGAAGAAGCTCCTTGACCAAAGATAACGAAAGGAAAGGAGGACAGAGCACCTTCTCCACGCCCGCTATGCGTTTAAGCCCCTCCTTCATCTCCCTTACCAGGGCTGAGGCCTCCGCCAGTGTGGTATTCATCTTCCAGTTGCCGGCGATCATTGGTGCTCTCATCTTACGCTCCAAATTTCTTAAGCTTCAGGGCATTTGCCAAGGCCAGGGGCATAACATCGGTTGCCGGAAACCTCCCCAGGGCCCCGCTAACGCAGTCCCTTTCCGAGAACTCTACCACCCCATCGGGGCGGCATAGTTTGGAGCACAGTAGAAAGGGGACGGGATGCCAACTGTGCCCCTTTAATACTGCGGGGGTGGAATGGTCAGCGGTAACGATGATGACATCCGGATCGAGGTCAATGAGCCGGGGCAAGGCCCGATCTACCTCCTCGATAACCATGACCTTTCGCGCAAAGTCTCCATCCTCGCCAGCGATGTCGGTCTCTTTAACATGGAGAAAGAAAAAATCGTAGCTGTTGTAGTGTTCGGCCACGGCGGAAAGCTGCTCCTCAACGGTGGCACCTGTGGGGAGAACCTCCATGCCCACCACCTTGGCCAGCCCACGATACATGGGATAGGGGGCGATGGCAGCGGGTTTAAGACTGAAGACCTCGCTCATCTTGGGGAAATCGGGATAGTGGGCAAAGCCACGCAGCAGCACCATGTTTGCGGGATAGTGATCGGCTAGGGTAGCCCTTGACTGAGCGATAAATTCATTGGCGATACTTGCGGCCTTTTCAGCTCGGGGAGAGTGAGCGATAACATCCCTGGGTGAGAGTCCCTCCCGCTGGGGGTCGGAATCGCCAAGCGCGCTCAAGAACCCCTCCCCGCGGAAAACTGCCACAAAACGGTGCTCCCTTACCGGCGAGACAAGAATCGCCACACCTTCCATATTCATCCCGTCCAGAAGCTGGCATAATTCGGAGCACCTTTGGGTGGACAGGCGCCCTGCCCGGCGATCGGTGATAAGACCGCTCCCGTCTATGGTGCAGAAGTTGCCCCTGGCGGCCACATCTCCCGCTTTGAGCTCGAAGTCTATGCCCAAAGCCTCCAGCATGCCCCGCCCCACGATAAACGTTAGCGGGTCGTATCCGAAGAGAGCCAGGTGGCCGGGGGCGCTGCCCGAGGTGATCCCCGATCCAACCGGGTCGATCATGCCACAGATACCTTCTCTTGCCAGCCGATCGAGGTTGGGGGTTTTAGCGTTTTCCAGCTCTGTCCTGCCCGTCTCGGGATGGGGCAGCCCTCCTAGGCCGTCGATAACCAGGAGCACGATCTTGGATGGGGTGGGGCTTACGAGCTCTCTTATTTGATCAAGCCCTATCATCGGCTCTCCTTGTCCTGGAGCACCGCAACCCCGGGCAGGGTTTTGCCCTCCAGAAACTTTAATGATGCCCCACCACCCGTGGAGACGTGGGTTATCTTATCCACCAAGCCCATCTCCTCGACAGCCTCAGCAGTGGAACCGCCTCCGATGATGGTGGTGGAATCCAGGCCAGAGAGCAGGTCTGCGATAGCCTGGGTGCCCTTGCTGAACTTGGGAAATTCGAATACACCAACTGGACCGTTCCAGATGATTGTTTTGCTCTTCCGCAGCTTGGCCTCAAATAGCTCGATGGTCTGTGGCCCGATGTCCATAACATACCAGCCTGAAGGCACGCCGGTGATAGGTACAGTCTTGGACCGGGCATTAGGGGTGTACCTATCGGCAACCACCACATCGCTGGGCAGAAGGAGGTGAACTCCTTTTTTAACGGCTTTCTCCATCAGCCACTGCGCCAGGCCCACCTTATCTTTATCTATCGACGACTGGCCGACATCTAACTTCAGCGCCTTTAAAAAGGTGGAGCCCATGCCGCCGGCAATGAGCAAGGAATCGACCCTTTCCAGTATATGCTCTATAACACCGATCTTGCTACTTATCTTTGCCCCTCCAATAATAGCGGCGAAGGGGCGAACTGGATCATTAAGTGCCTTATCCATAACATCGATCTCTTTCTCCATCAGGAAACCGGCGACTGCAGGAAGATGCTCCGCGATGCCCACAGTGGAGGTGTGTGTCCTGTGGGCGGTGCCGAAGGCATCATTAACATAGATGTCGGCGAGTCGCGCGAGCGCTTGGGCGAAGCCGGGGTCATTTTTCTCCTCCTCAGGGTGAAAGCGTAGGTTCTCCAGCAAGAGGACCTCTCCCTCTTTGAGCCTCCCCACCGCTTCTTCGACCTGGAGGCCGATACAATCCATTGCCATTTCCACCGGCGAGCCCAGGATCTCAGAGAGTCGCCTGGCTACTGGAGCCAGCCTTAGCTCATCGACCACTTTTCCCTCGGGACGCCCCAAGTGGGAGCAAAGGATCACCAGCGCCTTCCTATCGATAAGGTACCTGATGGTGGGGAGCACCGCTCGAACGCGGGTGTCATCGCTGATGGCCCCGGTCTCCTCATCTAAGGGAACGTTAAGGTCAACTCGGACAAGCACCCGTTTCCCGCTTACATCGATGTCCCTGACGGTTTTCTTATTCATTTTCCCTCCTTGCGCTCTAGCCCTTCCTTTATGCCTCTCACCTCCGCCACTACCGCTGGATCGGCGTCGAAGACGCTCATCCCGCTAAGATCAGCATCCCTGATCTTTGAGCTGTAGTCTATAAAGCCAAGCACCTCAAAATTGGGCATGCTGCTGGTAATAAACTGGCGGTCGGCATCGCTACTGGTCTTAGAGCCCACGACATAGCACCTCTTGATGCCCAGATCCCCTGCCAGTCCCCTGATTGCCTCCGCCGTTTGGATGCTCCTTCTCCCTGGCTCGACAACGATGATCAAGGCATCCACCGCCTGTGCCGTCCCCCGGCCAAGGTGCTCCACCCCGGCGTCCATATCCATAATCACTACGTCAGACGCCCTTAAGAGGAGGTGGTTTATCAGGCTTTTAAGCAGAGCGCTCTCCGGGCACATACAACCGCTCCCCCCTGTCTTCACTGTGCCCATAATGAGCAACCTGATCCCATCTATTTTCGCCGAGAACCGCTCAGGGATGTCATCGACCCTGGGGTTGAGCTTATAGAAAGTGGCCTCGCTCCCCGGCCTAGCTCCGGTGCGCTCCTCAATCAAATCTTTCATTTCAGCGATAGGGGTGATGCGACGCGCCTCATCCTGGGGTAGACCGAGCGCCATGGCGAGATTAGCATCGGGGTTGGCATCTATAGCCAGTACCGCCTTTCCTTCAGCGGCGTAAAGGCGTGCCAGCAGGCTTGCCAGGGTAGTTTTGCCCACGCCTCCCTTTCCCGTGATCGCCAGCTTCATCCTTATTCCACCTTCATCAGGCTTTTTTCTCAACTTCAGATGGATGTTAGATTTCGAAGCCAAATCCTAGATGATCGCTTACAGAGATTTTGCCTTGGCCTCTATATCGGAATCGTCATGCCGATCCTTATACTGCATATCATATCAAGATGCCGTGGTAAAAGCGCCCCCTCGGTCACCACGTCAGCAAGCCCCATTTCAAAATCGGGGTAGTCTACCGAGAACCCCGTTAACACAAACATCAGGTGCACATGTGGCACCTGATGTTTGTGTTTCGAACTTTACACTAGGCTTCATTAAGCAAGAACCCTTCTTTATTTAGAGGCCTGATATTGCTTCTTCACTTCCACCGAAGGAATGAGCTCTGGAAAGGGTGAAATGATTTAAAGGCTCGATCTACCTCTTCGCTTCTTTCAAAGGAATGAGCTCGGGAAAGGATGAAATAACCCGCTGGGCGATCCCGTCGGCATCCAGATTATACTTGGCACGGAGCACTCCCTGAGAGCCATGCTCCACGAACTCATCGGGTAGCCCGATACGCTCCACCCGAAGATCAGTAATATGGGAGCCATCCAGAAGCTCGATAACCGCGCTGCCAAACCCACTCCAAAGGGCGTTCTCCTCCACCGTAACCACCCGCTTGGTGCGACGAGCCACGTCCAGTATCAGCGAGGAGTCAAGGGGCTTGACGAAACGAGCATTAACTACAGTGCATTCTATGCCCTTCTCAGCCAGCCTGTGGGCCGCTTCAAGGGCAGGGGCCACGGTAACCCCGATAGCGAGAATGCCGACATCCTCTCCCCCCCGCAGCACCTCCCCCTTCCCTACGGGAAGTTCCTGCCATACCTCACTCAGCTGCACGATCGATCCTGAACCCCGGGGGTAGCGGAGCGCAAAGGGGCGATTTGCCCTTACAGCGGTATTGAGAAGATGCTGAAGTTCGCTTTCGTCCTTGGGAGAGGCGAGTACCAGATTAGGGATAAAGCTGAGATAAGAAAGGTCGAAGGTGCCCTGGTGGGTCTTGCCGTCCTCGCCCACAATGCCCCCGCGATCGATGGCGAAGATTACCGGCAGATTCTGGAGGCAGACATCGTGAATGATCTGGTCAAGGGCACGCTGGAGGAAGGTGGAGTATATGGCTACAATGGGGATAAAACCATGGGTGGCCAGCCCTGCGGCGAAGGTCACGGCATGTTGTTCACAGATGCCGACGTCGAAGACTCGCTCCGGGAACTCATCGGCGAGGAGGCTTAGCCCGGTGCCTTCAGACATCGCCGCAGTCACCGCGATTATCTTGGGATTCTCCCTGGCGAGGCGAAGGACGGTTTGGCCAAAGACCTCGCTATAGGAAAGGGTGTTCACCTTCTTGCCTTGATTTGGAGACACACCGTGAAAACCGACTGCATCATCCTCAGCAGGGCGATGCCCTTTGCCTTTCTTGGTAACCACATGAACCAAGATGGGCCTTAGAGCGTATTCTCCAGCCTGGGCGAGAGTCGCCTCAAGCTCGGCGAGATCATGACCATCAATCGGTCCAATATAAGTGAAGCCCAGCTCCTCCCAGAACATCGAAGGAATAATCATACCCTTAACGCCCTTCTTGACCCTTCCTCCTATCAGCTGAAGCCAATGTGTCCGGGGCAGTCTGGTGACCACATGCGACGCCTCTTCCCTGGCTCGATAGTAACGGCGGTCGAGCCTGAGCCGAGAAAAAAGCCTGGATAAGGCACCCACGCTGGGTGAGATCGCCATCCCGTTGTCATTGAGGACCACGATGAGCCTGATGCCCAGGTGTCCCGCATGATTGAGGGCTTCAAAAGCCATGCCCCCTGTCAAGGAGCCATCGCCGACGACCGCGATCACATTGTAGCTTTCCCCGGCGAGGTCGCGAGCAATCGCCATACCCAGCGCCGCGGAGATCGAGGTTGAAGCGTGCCCGGCACCGAAAGGATCATGGGGGCTCTCCTCCCGGTCGGTGAATCCGCTAAGCCCGCCGTGCTGGCGAATAGTAGAAAAGCGCGCCCTGCGCCCGGTGAGCAGCTTGTGAGCGTAGCTCTGATGCCCTACGTCCCACACGATCTTGTCCCGGGGGCTTTTGAAGGTGCGATGCAGCGCGATAGTGAGCTCCACCACACCCAGGCTGGAGGCGAGATGCCCGCCAGTGGCGTCCACTGTGGTAACAATCCTGCTCCGTATCTCGGCGGCAAGCTGCGCCAGCTGGGGAAGGGTAAGTCCCTTCAGGTCGGCAGGCTCATTGATGCTATCTAGAATCACGGTGCTTCTCTCCTCAAGATAGGGTCATATTAGCAATGGAGATCGAGATTTGTCAAGGAAGCTTTCCTTCCTCCAATGCCCATACCTTCTCCAGTCGCTGGGTGTGCCTCCCCCCTTCAAACTCAGCGGCAAGATAGGCTTTAACGATCTCTTTGGCCAGGCCCTCCCCTATCACCCACTCCCCAAGGCAGAGGACATTGGCATCGTTATGCGCCCTGCTGCGCTGGGCGCTAAAGGTGTCATGGCAGAGGGCAGCACGGATTCCGGGCACCTTATTGGCCACGATGCTCATGCCGATGCCCGTGCTGCATACCAGGATGCCGTGGTCAAAGCGCCCCTGGGCAACCGCCTGAGCTACCTTGCCCCCAATATCGGGATAGTCCACCGAGCCAGTATCGTAGCAGCCGAAGTCCTCATACCCGTGCCCCAGCTCCGAGAGGAGCTCCATAATTGCCATTTTTAGATTCAGCCCCCGATGGTCGCAGCCAATAGCGATCCGCATTAGCCCTCCTTTACAGTAGCTCCGCATGCCCTGGCTATCTCCCCACCGCTTATAGCCCCTTCCCGCAGAATCCTGGGGGGCTCAGCGGTGAGGTCGAGCACCGTGGAATCGACGCCTCCGGGACACCCACCATCTATGATGAGGTCGACCCTGTCCCCCAGTTGGTTATAAACCTCCTGAGCGGTCAGGGGGCTGGGGCTGCCGGTGAGGTTAGCGCTTGTGCCAGTGATCGGGGCGCCCAGCCCCTCGATTAGGGCGATTGGAATAGGGTGAGCCGGCACTCGCACCGCAATTTTTTCGCCCTCCCCTGTGATCAGACTCGATACTGAAGGCGATTTATACAAGACCAGGGTTAAACCTCCAGGGAGGAAGTGCTTCGCCAACCGCCATGCGATCTCAGGCACATCCCTGGCCACAGACGTAACCTGGGACATATCGGCAAGGAGCAGGGGAATGGCGAGATGTTGCGGTCTCCCCTTCGCTTCATAAACCCTTATAACAGCACCCTCGTCAAAGGCATTGGCGCCCAGCCCATAGACGGTGTCCGTGGGGAAGGCGAGGATCCCCCCCTTCTTTAGGATGTCGATCGCCTGATGAATCTGCTCCTCCATCTTGACGCCAGTATACCACAGTGATAAGCTTTGGTCGAGGATGCGGCGGGCTATGGAGCAGAAAGAGGACAGCTTCAGGGTGACCACCAGCGATGACTTGGAGGTCTCTACATATCTGGAGATCGCCAAGCAAAAGGCTGGCGAGCAGCCCATAGCGGAGAAGGTGCCCGAGGTGGAACGCGAGGCGGTGGTGGTGATCGACTTCGGCTCGCAATACAGCATGCTCATCACCCGGCGGGTGCGCGAATGCCACGTCTACAGTGAGGTATTGCCCTACGATATTCCCTGGCAAAGGATAGCTTCCCTTAAGCCCAGGGGGTTCATCTTCTCCGGGGGCCCCGCCAGCGTCTGCGACCCCGGAGCACCGCTCGCCCCTGCCCATATCTATGAAAGCCATCTCCCCATACTGGGCATTTGCTATGGCATGCAGGTGCTCACCCATCAGCTTGGAGGGAGGGTAGCCTTGGGGACGAGGCATGAGTACGGTCATGCCATCCTACATCAGAGTGCTGTGGAATCGCCCATTTTTGCTGACTTGCCCCCCTCCATGCCTGTCTGGATGAGCCATGGCGACCAGATTGTGGAGATGCCCCCTGGCTTTACCACCCTGGGTTATACAGAAAATTCCCCCATCGCCGCCATGGGCAATGAGCATGGGATCATTGGAATACAGTTTCACCCCGAAGTGGCCCATACCCCTCATGGGAAGGATATCCTGAAAAACTTCCTTTACCATATCTGCGGCTGCAGCGGCAACTGGACCCCTGGCAGCTTTATCGCGGAGAGCGTAGCCAGGATCAGAAAGCAGGTAGGGAAGGGTCGGGTTATCTGCGCCCTCTCCGGGGGTGTTGACTCCGCGGTAACGGCGGCGCTGGTTCATCGTGCCATCGGCGATCAGCTAACCTGCATCTTTGTCAATAACGGTCTCCTACGCCAGGAGGAGGCGGAGCGCACCATCAATACCTTCCAGCGGAACCTGAAGATGAACATCATCGACATTGATGCCACCGATAGGTTTCTCCAGCGTCTTAAGGGAGTTACTGAGCCTGAAATGAAGCGCCGCCTAGTGGGGGAGGAATTCATCCGGGTGTTCGAGGATGAGGCCGCCAAGCTGGGAAGGGTGGATTTCCTGGCTCAGGGAACCCTTTACCCCGATGTTATCGAGAGCGTCACCCCAGAGAGCAGTGCCTCGGCGAAGATAAAGACCCATCACAATGTGGGCGGTCTGCCGACAAAGATGACCCTTTCCCTAATCGAGCCGCTTCGCTACCTGTTCAAGGATGAGGTGAGAGAGGTGGGGCTCACCCTGGGCGTGCCTGAGGAGATGATATGGCGCCAGCCTTTCCCCGGACCCGGGCTGTCCATCAGAATTATCGGTGAGGTGACCAGGGAAAAGCTGGAGCTATTACGGGCTGCCGACTGGATCGTGATGAACGAGATCAAGAAGGCGAAGCTATACCGCCAGCTCTGGCAGAGCTTCGCAGTCTTGACCGATACCAGGAGCGTTGGGGTGATGGGAGATTTTCGCACTTATGGCTATCTCATTGCGATCCGCGCTGTGACCTCAGAGGATGCCATGACCGCCGACTGGGCCCGCCTCCCATACGACCTGCTGGCGCGCATCTCAAATCGCATCGTCAATGAGGTCCCCGAGGTGAACCGGGTGGTTTATGATGTCTCCTCAAAGCCGCCGTCAACTATAGAATGGGAATAAGAAAAGGGGGCGATAAATGACCTACGAAAACGACCATGAAGATGAGGGAGCTCCGGAACTGGACCTTGAGATGCTGCGAGAGGACATGATTGGGGAGCTTCAGGCGATCAATCAGTACCAGGAGCACATCGACACCATAGAGGACGAAGAGGTGGCAGAGGTCTTGGCGCACATTCGTGACGAGGAAAAGGAGCACCTCGTCGAGCTTACCAAGCTTATTCAGAAGCTCGATCCACTCCAGGCTGAGATGTTCAAAAAAGAGGGGTTGTAACCTGTTAAAAGGGGGTGATACAGATGGAAATAGGTTGGTGGAAGACGGTATTATCGTACCTCTTCGGGGTGGTGGCCCTGGGATGTCTCGTGGTCGGTATAGTAAACGAAGTGCTCTATAATGGACCTGGGGAGAAACTTGGGCTGAGCAATCCATTCTCGTGGTACTATATTGCTATCGCTGTCTTTGTGGGCGCGGCATGGCTGGCAATTCTGAGATTGCGCTCGCCACGTAGTGTGAGGAGCATACCGCCTGAGAGTGAATAATTGCTAAAGGTGCTGGTCATTGGCGGAGGGGCCAGGGAGCATACACTGGTTTGGAAGCTCAGCCAGAGCCCCAGCGTTGAGGAGATCTATGTTGCGCCGGGGAATGCGGGGACTGGGCTCATCGCAAAAAACCTGGACCTTAAACCTACAGAGCTTGAGACCCTAGCCCAGGCGGCCCAGGAACGAAGAATCGACCTCGTCGTGGTCGGCCCTGAAGCACCGCTTGCCGCAGGCATTGTCGATCTTTTTCAAGGTCGTGGCATCCCCATCTTCGGTCCCAGCAAAGAGGCAACGAAGATCGAGTCGAGCAAGGTTTTCGCCAAGGGGCTGATGCAAAGATACGGTATCCCCTGCGCCCAGAGCCGAAGTTTTTCGTCCTTTGGCGAGGCGAGGGATTATGTCAAGGCTGAGCAGCCCCCCATTGTGGTCAAAGCAGACGGGCTGGCGGCGGGTAAAGGTTCCATCGTGGCCAATTCCACCACTGAGGCGCTAGTAGCGCTCTCCGAGATCATGGAGAAGCGGATATTCGGCGAGGCTGGCGACCAGGTTCTGGTGGAAGAGTGGCTGACGGGTAAAGAGGTGAGCCTACTTGCCTTCACCGATGGTAAAACCGTCGTTCCTATGGTGCCCGCCTGCGACTATAAAAGGGCCTGCGATGGCGATGAGGGTCCAAATACAGGCGGTATGGGGAGCTATAGCCCGCCAAATTGCTTCGGTGCGGAGATGATAGACATGGTGAGGGATACCATCCTTGAACCTACGGTGCGGGCGATGGCAAAGGAGGGACAGCCGTATAAAGGCGTTCTCTATGTTGGGCTTATGCTGACGGATCAGGGACCAAAGGCCTTGGAATTCAATGCCCGCTTCGGCGACCCTGAGAACCAGGTGATGCTCCCGCTTCTTGAGGGCGACCTGGTGGACATCATGCTGGCGGTGCTTGATGAGCGGCTGGATAAAATGGAGATTAAGTGGCGCGATGAAGCCTGCGTGGGGGTGGTCATGGCGTCGGGTGGTTATCCCGGCAGCTACAAGACAGGTTTCCCTATTGAGGGATTAGACAAAGTTAATGAGGACATTTTGGTGTTTCATGCCGGAACGATGGCGAGCCATGGCGTAATATACACTGACGGGGGGCGGGTGCTCACTGTGGCTGCCAGGGGCAGGACGATCGCTGAAGCGAGGGATAGGGTCTACAGCAATATCCCGCGCATTCATTTTGAGGGCTGCCATTATCGCCGGGACATTGGAGCAAGAGAGGTGCCCCCGTGAGTTCCTATGATGTAATAATCGTCGGCGCTGGTCCCGCTGGCGCCACGCTAGGTTACGAGCTTGGCCGCAGGGGGCTAGCAGTGCTCATCCTCGAAAAAGAGAAGATACCCCGATACAAGCCCTGTGCCGGGGGGATCACTTCTCGGGCTTTGAGCTTACTTGACTTTGACATCAGCGCGGTGACCGAGAGAATAGCTTACGGGGCCAGAATCATGTATCAGCTCAGCGATGAGTGCACTAAGCGGCATAAGCAACCATTGGTCTACATGGTGATGCGTAGCAGATTCGATCATTTCCTTGTAAAGAAAGCTCAGGAAGCGGGCGCGGTTGTAAGCGATGGCGTGCGGGCTGATCAACTTGAGATGACAGCTTCCGGGGTCAGGGTGCTGACTGTCGAAGGCCCCATAACCGCTAAAGTTGTCGCCGCAGCCGATGGTGCCAGAGGGACGGTGGGCCGGAAATTGGGCATGATCAAGGATTTCGAACTTGGCCTCGCTCTCCAGGACGAAGTCTATGTAACCCAGGATAAACTGGCCGATTGGGATTCCCTTATGGGCCTGGATATCGGGCAAATACCGGGCGGCTACGGATGGGTCTTCCCCAAGAGGGATCACCT
>DAOWEF010000020.1 GCA_030638665.1 Dehalococcoidia bacterium | reverse complement strand
TGAAGCAGTCGTAGTGATTTATTCGAAAGGAGGTATGCTATCATGGCGGAGCTAGCGGACCTGGAAACACAGATTAGAGTTTTAGGGGATGTTGAGGCGATCAAGAAGCTCAAAGCTAAATATTGGCGCTGCATTGACAAGAAGCTGTGGGACGAATTAGAAGACTGCTTTATCGAGAATGCAGTAGCTGATTATGGTAAAAACCTGAATTTTCAGGGTAGAAAGGCAATTATCCAGTTCCTGAAAGATAACCTGGGGAGTGATTCCGTTATTACCGTTCATCAGGGCCATAATCCCGAGATTGAAATAACCAGCGATACAACAGCCAGGGGTATATGGGCATTGCATGACTATCTAGTTTTTCAGCCAAACATAACTATCAATGGCTGGGGCCACTACGAAGACGAGTATGTTAAACAAAATGGCGAGTGGAAGAAAAAGAGTGTCAAAGAGACACGCCTCCGTGAAGAGAGGACGAGGGTCAAGTGACGAGGATTAACCGGCGATACCGGGATGCATTTCGCTGGCGGAGGATTTAGCATAGGAAATTAGTGTAAAAATGGTTGACATCTTGAGTAGGGGGATATACTATCGGCTAAACTAATTTGTGAAGGAGGGTTGTTATCATGGCTGAGCTAACGGAACTGGAAAAAAGAATCAGAGTTTTGGAGGATATTGAGGCTATCAAGAACCTCAAAGGTAAGTACCTCCGCTGTCTTGACTTGAAGCGCTGGAACGAAATGGAAGAGTGCTTTGTCGAATATGTGGTAGCTGATTATGGAGAAAACATGCACTTCGAGGGTAGAAAGGCCGTAATCGAGTTCTTGAAAGGTAGCCTGGGGCAAGACATTTTTATGTCCTCTCACGAGTGCCACACTCCCGAGATTAAAATACTCAGTAATATAAAAGCCAGTGGTATATGGAAACTACATGACTATGTAGTGATACAGCCAAACTCAACGATGACAGGCTGGGCCCACTATAACGAGGAATATGTTAAAGAAAATGACGAGTGGAAGATAAAATATACAAGCTACACCCGCAGCTTTGAAGAGTGGGTGATGAAGAAACCGAGCTAAGGAGCAGATGTCCTCAACTATATAGTCTGCCCACGTATTGTAAGCAAAAACGAAAAATCATAGATGCTCCCTCACCCTCTGCGCCAGGGAGCGGGTCATGCCGACGACCGCTGCAATCTCGTCGATGTCGGCTTCTCTAATCGCCTTAACCGAGCCAAATTTCCGCAAGAGCGCTCGCTTTCGCTTCGGTCCGACTCCAAGGACATTATCCAGCGCTGAAGCCATAGCCTCGCTCCTCCGCACCCTGCGGTGATAGCCCAACGCAAAGCGGTGCGCCTCATCACGAATTCGCTGCACCAGATATAAGGCCGGCGAGGTGCGGGCGAGGATTATAGGCGTAGCGATGTCAGGCCGGAATATCTCCTCGTTCTCCTTAGCGACACTTGCAACGGGGATGAAGTCTACCCCCGTCTCCCTCATCGCATCGCGGGCAGCACTAAGGTGCCCCTTACCGCCATCGATAAGCACCAGGTCGGGGACTATGGTCCACCCCGATTTATCGGGGCGCTTAAACCCCTCGGCCCTCTTGAAGCGCCGCCTCAAGACCTCCCGGATCATGGCGTAGTCGTCGGCGCCCGCCACTGTCTTAATACGAAAGCGGCGGTAGTGCGCTGTCATGGGCTGCCCCCCCTGAAAAACGACCATACTGCCCACCGCCGACGTCCCCCGAATATCCGAAATGTCGTAGCACTCCACTCGCTGCGGAGCGTGGGGCAATTGAAGGGCGTCTCTCAGCTCCCCGAGGGCAGCAGCGGTAGTCTCCGGGTCGGCGAGCCGCTTCACCCTGAGCTGCTCCAGGCCCTGGCGGGCGTTCTCTGCCACCATTTCCACCAGCCTCCGCTTCTCTCCACGCTGCGGCACCAGTAAATTAACTCGTGCCCCCCGCTTGCTCTCCAGCCACCTCTCCAGTACGAGAATGTCATCAGGGAGGTGCTGAAGCAGGATGACATGCGGGATATAGGTCGCCGAGTCATAAAATTGGTTCAGGAAGCCGGTCATGATCTGCCCCGGCTCCTCATCCTGAGCCCCCTGCACCATGAAGTGGTCCCGCTCGACGAGCCGGCCACTCCGTATGAAGAAGACCTCCACATTGGCCTGATCCTTACTCTGGGCCAGGGCGATGACATCCTGATCGCCTCTCTCAGTGGAAGTGATCTTCTGACGCTCGGTGACCATTTCCACAGCACGGATCTGGTCGCGCAGCACCGCAGCACGCTCGAACTCCAGCCGCTCCGATGCCCCCGCCATTTTTCGCTCCAGCTCCTTCACCACACTCTCCTGCCTTCCCTCCAAAAACATGACCACCTGATTAATAATCTCACGGTATTCATCCTTCGAGATAGCGCCGATGCAGGGGCCGGAGCAGCGGTGAATGTCATACTCCAGACAGGCTCTGCGGTCGACCCCGCGGATCTCCCTTTTACAGGAGCGGAAGGGGAAGAGATTCTTTAACAGGTCAAGGGTCTTTCTGACTGAGCCGGCGCTGGCGAATGGTCCGAAGTAGGTGCTGCCGTCTTTATCCACGCGCCTGGTAACATAGACCCTGGCGCAGTCATCCTGGACATTGATCTTGAGGTAGGGGTAGGTCTTATCGTCCTTGAGGCGTACATTGTAGCGGGGTCGGTGCTTCTTGATCAGGTTACACTCCAGGATGAGCGCTTCCTGATCCGAATCAGTAACCAG
The DNA here is from genome assembly GCA_030638665.1 of Dehalococcoidia bacterium. Lineage (GTDB taxonomy): Bacteria > Chloroflexota > Dehalococcoidia > E44-bin15 > E44-bin15 > E29-bin15. The sequence goes on along the minus strand of DAOWEF010000020.1, from coordinate 19,523 downwards.
GAATTCGAAGTCGCTCACCCGAGTCACCATCCTCCCCAGCTTTGGGGAGAGCGTGTCGGGAGCGCCAAAATAGCTTCTTACCCGACTATGGAGATTGGCGGCCTTCCCCACATAAAGCACATTGCCCGAGGTGTCTCTAAAGAGATAAACGCCAGGCTTCTGGGGCAATGCCTTTAGCTGCTCCTCGAAGCGCCTCGCTTCCACGGCGTCCTATCCCAGCACAAAGGCGAGCACGATAAGGATAACAAGCATGGCCCCGGCGATCAGGGCGATCTTCCGCAAATCTGCGATAACATATTGATAGCGGGGGACCGCCTGTCGCGTTGAAGCAGGGCGAGTCACTGAAGGGGCAGTGGAAGGCTCAGGGGTGGCCACAGTTGAGGGCGCGGTGGAAGGCTCAGGAGTAGCCACAGTTGAGGGCGCGGTGGCAGGCTCAGGAGTGGCCTCGGTTGAGGGCGCAGCGGGAGCTCCAGCAGGCATGGGGTGCCTCTGGGAGGCCTGCGACCTCTTCTTCCGCTTTCTCTCCTTGCTGACCTGTGCCTGCCGTGAGGCGACACGATGTGATTTCTTAGCCATCTTTTACTCCACCCTGATAACCCTACCATCCTCCACGCTGCATACAACCCGTGTATTCATACGAGAGAACGCCCACCCTATGCTCACCTCACAGTCCAACGGAAACTTTTTTTCTTGCCCCATTAGCTCAATAACAACGATCGGCCCGTCTCTTACACCAATCAACATCCCCGAAACGAACTCCGTTTTCACCTTTTCGCCCCTTTCGGTTGCAACATAAAAGCCTGCTGCTTTCTCTTTTATATTTTATGCCTCAGTCTAAGTCACGTATTAGTCTCAAGCTCTGGGGTGCGCCTTTTCATAGGCCTGGCGCACATGCTCGCTGGTAAGATGGGTATAGATCTGCGTTGAGGAGATATTAGCATGCCCCAATAGCTCCTGAACCGCCCTCAGGTCTGCTCCGCCGCTCAAGATATGAGTGGCAAAGCTATGCCTCAGAGTATGGGGGGTAACCTCTCTTTTTATGCCCGCCGCTTTAGCATGAGCCTTCAGGATAAGCCAAAATCCCTGCCTGGTGAGGCGCTCTCCTCTGCGATTCAAGAATAAGGCCCCCTCTTCTTCATCGCGCAGCAGCCTGGGGCGAGCCGCCACCATATATTCATCGACGGCCTTGACTGCCTGCTGGTGAATGGGAATTATCCGCTCCTTGGATCCCTTTCCCAGGCAGCGTACAAAGCCCGCCTCCAGGTTCACATCCCCCGTGTTCAGTGAGACAAGCTCCGATACCCTCATGCCACCAGCGTAAAGCAGTTCAATCATCGCCACATCCCGTTTTGCCTCGGGGGTGGAATTCTTAGCTGGCTCTGCCAGCAGCGCTTCCACCTCACCAGCGGAGAGGGGCTTGGGTAAGGATTTGCCCACCTTCGGCGAGCTAAGGTTCTCTGTGGGGTCGCTGCTGAGGATGCCATCAGCAACCATGAAGCCGAAAAAGGATTTTACCGCAGCAACCTTGCGAGCCACGGTAGCCGAGGCATAGTTTCTCTCCTTTAAATCGAGGATATAACTGATGAGAAGATTACGATCGACGGTAGACCACTCAGGGTTGTCGCCCTGGTACCTAGCCGTTTCTATCACGAAACTGGCAAGCTGATTAAGGTCATTTCTGTAAGCATCGATGGTGTTACCGGAGAAGCCTTTTTCTACTGAGATATGATTCAAAAAGCTCTGGATTTCCTCTCCCATCCCCATCTCCTTTATCAACCTGGAATGAGACCATTTTAACATAATCCTGCTAAAAATGCATTAGAAATCGGCGCGACCTTTTCCTGATTCCTCACAGATAGATGGAGGACACTTTTGGTAGTAAATTTCTCGCCCCGCCCAGGGCTTTTACTTGCAGTAAAACGGAAAGGTGGTGATGTGCATGTGGACGGCACAATTCCTTGACATGAGTAATAACACCACCTTAGAATGCTGGAAGATGTCAATTGAAATAGGTATCGACCCCCTCCTCTTCAGCATAGGCTCCTTCGAGATAGGCTGGCACGGGATCATGGTCGTCCTCGCTGTCATCGTAGGGGTCGGAGCATCCCTGTGGTTTGCTAAAGGAGCGGGGATCAAGAGGAAGGTTATCTATGGTGCTGCGCCCTGGGCCATCATTGGCGGTATTATCGGGGCCAGGCTGTTCCACGTCATAGACTACCTGGGGAGCACCTATATTAGCCACCCCGCGCAGATATTTACCCAATTCTTTAGCGGGTTATCCATTCTCGGGGCTATCCTGGGTGGAACGCTGGCCGTTTTCATATATGCCAGGATAACCCATCCACAGGTGGGGCGCCTAGCCGATGCTGTTGCTCCGGCGCTGCTCCTGGCCCAGGCTGTGGGGAGGATCGGTTGCACCATAAATGGCGATGCCTATGGGACGCCGACTTCATGGCCGTGGGCTTTTATCTATACCCATCCCGATGCCTACGCCCCAATAGGAGTGCCCACCCATCCCTCGCCGGTCTATGAGATTATATGGGACCTCTTAGTTTTCGCTGTGCTCTGGCGGCTAAGAGGGCGGCTGAAACCAGATGGCTCGCTATTTCTCCTTTACCTTTCCCTATATTCCTTTGGGCGTTTCTTCATCGAGTTCACCCGGGCGGTGACGCCGAATCAGATAAATGTGGGTGACCTGCTGCATGCGCCCCATTTCATCGCCTTAATCGTGCTGGCGGTTTGTGTCCCCCTGCTCACCTACAGGATGAGGCGAGCGAGGGCACTAGGCCGTGGGGGCGAAATCGAGGATGTTTAGCTGAAGCGTCTCCCCACCACCCCACAGATCGACCCCAATGCTAAAGACTATGTCTAGCCGAGGGGTGACCTCGCCGATAAGCTGGCCCATCCTGAAGCCAATAGCGTTCCAGGCTACCCCATCATCCCTTAGCTTTAGCTTCAGGTGATCCCCCCCACCACCCACGCTACGATACCGCTCCACCTTTACATCCCGAGCAATGAATATCGGGACAGGGTTGGCACGTCCGAAGGGGGCGAGCTGCTGCATCATTTTGAAGGTGTCCCCGCCAAGGGAGGAGAGGGAGACCTCGGCATCAATGGAGATCACGGAGCGGAGGTCGAAAGAGTCCAGCTGGTTTGAGGCAATCTGAACCAGTCGTTGCTGAAGCTGATCCAGGTTTTCGGTAGCTACGACGAACCCTGCTGCCATGGGATGCCCGCCAAATCGAGAGAGGAGATCGCTGCAATCGCTCAGGGCAGCGATGATGTCGAAATTGGGGATGCTGCGAGCGCTGCCACGGCTCCACTGCTTGCCCCGCTCCAGGACGATTACGGGGCGGCAGAACTCATCCACCAACCTGCCGGCAACAATCCCCACCACCCCACTATGGAAGTCCTCGCCACCAACCATGAGAAGGGGGAAATCGATGCCGGTGGCAATTATCTGCTCCCTTGCCTTGGACAGCATTTCCCCGGTAAGCCTTTGCCGCTCCGCATTTCTCCTCTCCAGTAGACTGGCAAGCCTCTGTGCCTCCTCTGAGGAGCTGGTCGATAATAGATTATAGCCTATGCCGGCATGGTCCAGCCGCCCCGCTGCGTTGAGGCGAGGTGCTATGACCCAGGATATGATCTCCGAGTCAATGCCGGTAAGGGGCACGCCAGCGCACCTGGCCAGCTCCTTCAATCCCGGCCGCTTAGTAGTGTGTAACATCTCAATGCCGCGCTTCACCAGGTAGCGGTTCTCGCCGAGTAGGGAAACCATGTCAGCCACCGTTCCCAGAGCCACTAGATCTAAAAGATCCGCCATATCGTTGTCCTTGCCCAAATAGTGAGACAGTGCCTGGAGTATTTTGAAGGCCACGCCCACGCCGGCGAGCTCCGGGAAGGGATAACGGGAGTCGGCCCGCTTCGGATTGACCACCGCGATGGCCAGTGGGATTTGGGGAGGGACAGTGTGGTGGTCGGTTATCACGATGTCAAGCCCCATCTGCTGCGCCCTCGCCACCTCAGGGGCAGCGCTGATGCCACAATCCACCGTGACCACTAAACTAACCCCTTGCTGGGATAGGCGCATTAAGGCAGCATCGTTAATGCCGTAGCCCTCCTCAGTGCGGTGGGGAATATAAGGAACTGCCTTTCCACCAAGGGAGGAGAGACCCTCAATAAGAAGAGTGGTGGCCGTGATGCCGTCGGCATCGAAGTCCCCATATATAGCAATAGCCTCCCCGGAGAGCAAAGCGCGGTAGATCCTGGCTATCGCTTTGTCCATATCGGGGAGTAGGAAGGGGTCATTAAGCAGGCGCTCATCTGCAGTGAGAAAAGATTCAAGCTGTGCTGGGTCGGTGATGCCCCGATTGTATAGGAGCTGAGCTATTAAGGGGGGAAGGCTTTTTCGAGAAATCCTGGAAAGCTGCGCTTCCGAGAAGCGAGGTGGCATTTGCCATCTGCTGCGACTCATGCTTTCTCCACATACCTGCGGAGGATTAGGGTGGAGTTGTGCCCCCCAAAGCCAAAGACGTTGGATAAAGTCGTATTCACCACTGCCTGACGGGCCACATTGGGCACATAGTCAAGGTCGCAATCTGGGTCAGGTGAGGTAAGGTTTATCGTCGGGGGAATGACCCCGTTCTGAATGGTAAGGACGCAGATCGCTGCCTCCATTGCTCCTGCAGCACCCAGCAGGTGCCCCACCATCGACTTTGTGGAGCTGATAGGAATTCGGTAGGCTTCCTTTCCAAAGACGGTCTTTAGGGCCATGGTCTCATTTTTATCGTTTAGGGGAGTCGATGTGCCATGGGCGTTGATATAGTCGATCTCTCCAGGTTCCAGCCCTGCTTCCTTAAGGGCGATGCTCATCGACCTCGCCCCCCCCTCGCCCCCATCAGCTGGCTGGGTTATATGGTATGCATCCCCGGCAGAGCCGTAGCCCACAACCTCTGCCAGGATCAGGGCGCCCCGCTTTGTGGCGAAGGGAAGGCTTTCTAAAATAAGAGTCGCTGCCCCCTCCCCCATAATGAAGCCGTCCCGCTCGGCATCGAAGGGACGGGAGGCCTTTTGCGGCTCATGGTTTCTTATTGAGAGGGCCCGTGCTGCATTGAAGCCAGCAATGGTGAGCGGGTTTATCACCGCCTCAGACCCCCCGGTAATCATCGCCTGGGCATCGCCGCGCCTTATGATCTCGAAGGCCTCCCCAACGGCATCGGAGCTGCTGGCACAGGAAGATGTGGTACAGAAATTAGGACCCTTTGCCCCCAACAGAATTGCCACCTGACCCGAAGCCATATCGGCAATCATCATAGGAATAAGGAAGGGGCTGACCCTATCGGCCCCCCGCTCAATGAACACCTGGTACTGGCTTAGCAGGGTGTTCAACCCCCCCAACCCAACCCCGATAACCACACCGATCCCCTCAGCATTTGTGGCATCGATGTTTAGGCGAGCCTGCTCTACCGCTTGAAGGCTTGCCGCTATAGCGAAATGAACAAAGCGTTCCATGTGTCGGAACTCCTTGCGGTCCATATATTGAGCAGGATCGAAATTCTTTACCTCGGCAGCGATCTTGGTCTCCAAGGGTTCAGGGTCGAACTGGGTGATGTAGTCCACCCCGGATTTGCCTGAGACTAACCCCTGCCATGTCGAGGGCACATCAAGCCCGACGGGGCTAATCATCCCGATGCCAGTGACCACAACTCTATTACTCAAGGAAGCGCTCCCCCTTTTTGCTGTAATTGTAATAGTATATCATGTTACAGGCTAAGGTCGCCATATTTTCTTGACCCTAGAAGGCTTAAACCATATAATAGCACAGGTCGACCGGTATTCAGCGGGAGATATATGGAGTGTGCCTACCTCCGCTTCCTGTAAAACGGCAGGTTTATGCTTATTACCGGGCCTTGGGTCCCGTCTTGCGTTAGCTGGTCTTCATCAATTAAAATCATGACTGCAAACGATGAGGAGATGGTAAACCTTAAAAATAGTGTTGCACTGGAGACCCTGGGCTGCAAGCTGAATCAGGCAGAGAGCGAGTCTCTCGCAGGGCAGCTCGCCGAGAAGGGATGTCGGGTGGTCCCTCCTTCAGATGGCGCCGCCATCTACATCCTCAATACCTGCACCGTAACCCATATTGCCGACCGCAAGTCCCGCCATCTCCTCAGACTGGCGCAACGCAGAAACCCCGGTGCCTTCATCATCGCCATCGGGTGCTACGCGGAGCGCTCCCCCGAGGAGCTCGCACATGTAACTGGGGTTGATATGGTCCTCGGCAATGAGGAGAAGGCCCGCCTGCTCGATATTTTACAGGAGCAGGGGCTGATCAGCACCAGCAGTGCGCTATTGCCTCAAATGCATCGCACCCGCAGTTTGGTCAAGGTTCAGGAAGGCTGCAACCAATTCTGCTCCTACTGCATTGTGCCCCTGGTCCGGGGGCGCGAGCATAGCTTGCCCCTCGATGAGGTAGTGGCAGAGGTCAGAGCGAGGGTGGAAAGGGGCTACCGGGAGGTTGTGCTGACCGGGACCGAAATCGGCTCTTATAGAAACAGCCCGGAACTCCTTATCCAGAGCATCCTCATTGAGACCGGGGTTGAGCGGCTGCGCCTCTCCTCCCTCCAGCCTCGAGAGATCACCGCGGGGCTTCTCTCCCTATGGCAGGATTCTTCCAAAAGGCTTTGCCGCCACCTCCACCTCCCGCTCCAGAGCGGCAGCGATGCGGTGCTGCGGCGCATGGGGCGGAGATATTCAACGGAGGATTATGAGCAGGCGGTGGCTAAGATTCGGGAGGCGATACCGGATGTGGCGATCACCACTGACGTTATGGTGGGCTTCCCCGGAGAAACCGACGAAGAGTTCGCGGAGAGCTACAGCTTCTGCCAGCGGATGGCCTTTGCCAATATTCATGTCTTCCCCTATTCAGAAAGACCAGGCACTCCCGCCAAGCTGATGCCTGAGAAGATTGATGAGCCGGTTAAGAAGGAGCGGAGCGAGCGGATGCTTAAGCTGGCAAGGGAGAGCGCTCGCCGTTTTGAGGAGCAGTTTCTGGGGCGCACCATGATGGTGCTCTGGGAGCGCGAGGTTGATGACGGAGTCTGGGTGGGGCTCACCGATAACTACATCAGGGTAGTTGCACAGAGCAAGAAGCCGTTGAAAAATTGGCTGATCCCGGCGAGATTAGGAGGTCGGCATAATCATTACCTGGGGGCAAGTTTTGCTCTATAGCTAGCGCTGTTCCACTGACCTGTGCTATACTGCATCACTAAGTTAGCAGAATGTTACAAAAGGTTTCTCTAGGTGTCAAGGACATCAATAATTACCGCATGCTGCTCGACAGCGGGCTAATAGATGAAGTCGAGGCCCTTGCCCGCGACCTCAAAGGCCTCAGGCTTTGCCACATCAACTCCACGCCCTTTGGTGGCGGGGTTGCCGAGCTTCTTTTCTCCTATATTCCGATGGTCCGTGGCCTGGGGATCCATGCCGACTGGCAGGTGATACGTGGCGACCTGCGGTTCTTCACCATCACCAAGTCCCTGCATAATGCCCTGCAGGGGGCCCAATACCCCTTGCTGGATCAACAGACCAAGAGAATGTATCTCACTAACAACCAGCGAAATGCCCAGGAGCTGGACCCCAACTACGATGTTTTCGTGATCAACGACCCTCAGCCCGCAGCACTGCGTCATTTCTGCGAGGGCATAAACGCCAAGTGGATCTGGCGTTGCCATATCGACAGTTCGGAGCCGGATAAAGATACGTGGCAATTCCTGCGTCCCCACGTCGAAGAACACGATGCCGCAATCTTTACCACGGAGAAGTTTGTGCCCTCTGACCTCAGTGGCCCTCGCATCGCTATCATACCGCCCGCTATTGACCCGCTCAGCACCAAGAATATGCCCCTTCCCAGAGCAGAAGTTTGCCGCACCATGATCGATAACCTCGGCCTTGACCGCAACCGACCGCTCATCATCCAGGTCTCGCGCTTTGACCTCTGGAAAGACCCCTTTGGGGTAATCGAGGTTTACAAACTAGCCAGTGAAAGGATCGCCGGGCTTCAATTGGCACTCGTCGGCTCGATGGCCAATGATGACCCGGAGGGTTGGGATCTCTATGCCGCCATCCACAACGAGGCCGACAAATACGAGGATGTCCACATATTCAGCAACCTTAACGGTGTCGGCAATATGGAGGTGAACGCCTTCCAGAGGGCTAGCGATGTGGTGATTCAGAAGTCCATCAGGGAAGGCTTTGGCTTGGTGGTGGCAGAGGCCCTGTGGAAAGGGACCCCGGTGGTCGCGGGCAACGTAGGCGGCATCCCCCTGCAGATGGTTGGCACTCTCAGCAACTTCCTGGTGGATACCGTGGAGGAGTGCGCCGAGAAGGTAGTCTACCTGCTGCAGCACCCTGAAGTGGCTGAAGAGCTGGGAAAAGAGGGTATGGCGCATATCCAGAATAACTTCCTGACGCCCAGGCTGATAAAGGACGAGCTCTCCCTGGTAAAGGAGCTTGTAGGAGCGTAGCCCGATTGACACGTCCTGTCAAAACGCGCTATCTTAATATGGATGCCATCAAGGAGAAGAAAGGAGAGATAGATGGTCGGGATTACTTCTTATGGTGCCTACATCCCATGGTACCGAATTAACCGAATGACTATATATGGGTCTATCGGTTTTGTGAACCAAGCAACAATAATGCCAGGTGAAAAGGCGGTAGGCAATTATGATGAGGACAGCCTCAGCATGGCGGTGAATGCAGGCGTGGATTGCTTAACCGGGCTAGATCGGAGTAAGCTGGATGGCCTGTATTTTGCCACCACCACTGCGTCCTATAAGGAAAGGCTGAATGCGGGAATAATCGCTACCGCGCTTGATCTTATTCCGGAGATCCGCGCAGCTGATTTCACCGATTCGGTTAAGGCCGGGACCACCGCTCTACTTGTAGCAGGTGATACCATTAAATCGGGATCGGCGAAAAGCATTCTGGTCTGTGCCTCCGATTGCCGCCTTGGTCCGGCTGGCAGCTTCCAAGAGGAAATGTACGGTGACGGTGCTGCCGCTCTAATACTGGGAGATAAAAAAGTCATCGCAACACTGGAGGGCAGCCACTCCATATCTTACGACTTCATGGATCACTGGAGGCATGAAGTAGAGAGGTTTAACCGAATCTGGGAAGACCGATGGGTTCGTGACCAGGGATACAGCAAATTCATCCCTGAAGCCATAAGCGGGCTAATGAACAAGTACAACATCAATCCTAAAGACATAGCTAAGGTCTGCTATCCCTGTATGTACGTTCGCGCTCACGCTAATATCGGCAAGCAGTTGGGCTTTGAGCCCGATCAGCTCCAGGAGCACATGTTTACTACGGTAGGCCTAACCGGCACGGCGAACCCGTTGATGCTCCTGGTAGCAGCGTTGGAGGATGCCAAGCCGGGGGATAAAATAATCGTCGCCAGCTATGGAAATGGAAGCGATACCATGCTTTTAGAGGTAACACCTGAGATTAAAAGTATTAAGGGGAGAAAGGGTGTAAAGAACAGCTTGGCCAACAAAAAGGACCTGCCCAGCTACGAAAAGTATGTGACCTTCAAACAGGTTCTTGCCATAGATATCGCCGGGCGAGGTGAAGAGGCGGTTCCGTCATCATCATCGGTATTATGGCGAGATCGAAAGAAGGCTTTGGCTCTGGTGGGATCGAGGTGCAAGCGCTGCGGCACCCCCCAGCTTCCACCCCAGCACATATGTGTAAAACCAGACTGCGGCGCAGTCGATGAGATGGAGGAGTACCGCTTCTCCGATAAAATAGGACACATCTTCACCTATACCGGCGACAATCTGGTCTATACCCCCGACCCGCCCGAACTATATGGAGTAATCGATTTCGAGGGTGGTGGGCGTGCTCAATTTAACCTAACCGATTGTGATCTAGACGAAGTCGAAGTAGGAATGCCAATAGAATGTACTTTCCGTCGGAAGTACTATGATCGCGGCGTTACCGGCTATACGTGGAAAGCAGTACCTGCAAGGGTTTAAGAAGGAGGAATTTTTAAGATGGCACAAGGGATAAAGGATAAAGTCGCCATAATCGGGATGGGCTGTACCAGATTCGGGGAGCGCTGGGATATGAGCGTTGAGGACCTCATGGTTGAGGCCTACAAGGAGTGTATGGAGGATGCCCGAGTTGATAAGAAAGATATAGATGCTGCCTGGTGGGCTGCTCTCTACTCTATGCAGGGGTTTACCGGTTTACAGCTATCTCAAACGTTAAAACTGCAGTACCTACCAGTAACTCACGTGGAGAACGCCTGCGCCAGTGGCACAGAGGCGCTGCGGGGGGCAGCCTATGCCCTGGCTTCCGGTGCTTGCGACATGGCGCTCGCTGTCGGCGTCGAGAAGTTAAAGGACGTTGGCTATGGGGGTCTACCTGACCTTAAAACTCCAGCAGAGTTCCTCACCATGCCCAACATGTCAGGCCCCGGCGTATATGCCATGATGGCTACCAGGTATTTCTCCCGTTACGGCTTATCGCCCGATGAGGGGAAGCGAATGATCGCGAGGGTCTCCTGGAAGAGTCACCAGAATGGTTTGAACAACCCCAAGGCCCATCTGCGCCGGGCGGTATCGCTCGATGACATCGTGAATGCCCCCATAATCGCCTGGCCCCTGGGCCTATTCGATTGTTGTGGGGTCAGCGATGGCTCAGCAGCAGCTATCCTGGTACGCGCCGAGGACGCGAAGAAATACCGCGAAGATCCCGTCTACATCAAGTCACTCCAGATAGCTGCCGCCTCCGGCGCGGATATGTGGTACACCGAATACGATTACACCCATGCGGAGACGGGTTACCAGTGCGGGATCAGGGCCTACAAAGAGGCGGGGATTAACAATCCTCGCGAAGAAATAAGCATGGCCGAGGTACATGACTGCTTCTCCATCACCGAGGCGGTAACCATGGAGGACCTCCAGTTCAGCCCCCGGGGTAAGGTGCGGGAGGATATCGAGTCCGGTTTCTTCGATCTCGATGGAGGTCTGCCGATTCAGCCAGATGGTGGGCTCAAGTGCTTCGGACACCCCATTGCCGCTTCGGGAATAAGGATGATATATGAGATATACAAGCAGCTCCAGGGGAAGGCAGGAGACCGTCAAATAAAAAATCCCAAACTGGGACTTACCCACAACATGGGAGGCTATCCCCCTTGGAGTGTGGTCGGGGTCGCTATCCTGGGCCTCTAGTGCATTGACCGGAGGGCTCGCTGTTGCTTCAGGGAGCCCTCTTCCTATTAACGGGAACGAGCGAAAGAACGAAGATGCAAAAGGAGTTAAATGGATGAAAAGCTGATCAATAAGACCAGACTTTCTTTGCTTCAGGGGGATATCACCAGGCAAAGCACCGACGCCATTGTCAATGCCGCTAACTCCAGCCTGATGGGTGGTGGCGGGGTCGATGGGGCTATCCATCGTGCCGGGGGACCGGCCATCCTAGAAGAGTGCAAGCAAATCGTTTCCCGGCAAGGGCGCCTGCCCACCGGCGAAGCGGTGATTACCACCAGCGGAAACCTTAAGGCAAGGCATGTCATCCACACCGTAGGCCCGGTGTGGCATGGTGGCCAAAGTGGAGAGCCTGAGCTTCTGGCAAGCGCCTATCGCCAGAGCTTGAGGATAGCAGTAGCCAACGGCCTGAAGAGTGTCTCCTTCCCATCGCTAAGCACCGGGGCCTATGGATACCCGGTGAGGCTTGCTGCAGCGGTAGCCCTCGAGACGGTCATTGACTTCCTCCATCAGCAGGAGTCCCTGGAGGAGGTAGTTTTCGTTCTATTCGATGACGCCACCTACCAGAAATATGGCCAGGCCCTGGCAGCGCTGCTGCCGGATACAGTTTAGCCTTGCCACTGACAAGAGGAGGTCACAGTAACGATTGTTCTCCTATGAGATGAGCCAGTAAAGGTCGACTAACTTCGCTTGTCAGATCCCCCAGCGAGGTGCTAAAATGACGAAGAGCAGGCGCAAAAGAGTCCCTGTAGCTCAGTGGATAGAGCAACTGCCTTCTAAGCAGTGGGCCGTGGGTTCGAATCCCACCAGGGACGCCAGCCTACAAAGGGGGCGTGTTGACAAAAAAGAAGATTTTGCCGTAAAATTTGACGGAATAAAGAACGACTACACCAAGGGAGGATGATCATGGCTGTCGAGACAATGCAAGAAGGAATGATGACTGACCGGATTGCGGAGTTAAAGAAATCCATAATTGAATCACCAATCGTACATGACGTTGAGCGGCTTAAGTTTCTGATGGAGGTCTACCGGGAGACCGATGGAGAGTCACCTATAATGAGGCGGGCAAAGGTCTTCGATAGGGTGCTTTCAGGCAAAACTATATATATTGACGAGAACCCTATAGTTTGCACTGTAGGCAGGGGGCGGAACTATGTTTACGTATACCCAGAATTTTCATGCGAGTGGATGGGAGACAAGTCTAATTACGCTACGGACCGTCTTGCTATTGGCTTCACGGAGGAGGAAAGGGGACTGATAAACGAAACGATTGATTATTGGCGTAACCGTTGTCAAGCGGCCATCTCACGGCGAATTTATGAGAGCTTACACCGTGGTGAGGCAGATTTTGACACGATGTTTGAGGCGGGGCGTATCGCTACTGCATTGGCTGACTTCCCATTTAGGCACGCAATGGCGGACTACCCCACTATACTTAATAAGGGGTTAAATTGGCAGATAGCTGTGGCGGAAAAGAAGCTGGCGAAGGTGGAGGTGTGGGACTTTGGAAATCGTGAGGCTCGTTCCAAGTATGATTTCTACCAAGCTGTTATCATGTGTCTTCGAGCGGTGGTTAAGCTGGCGCACAGATATGCTTCCCTGGCGAGGGAGATGGCCAAAGCGGAGGCTGACCCTGAAAGGCGGCTGGAGCTGTTGAGGATTGCTGAAACCTGCAAGTGGGTACCGGCAAAGCCGGCTCGCAATTTCTATGAGGCAGTCCAATCCTTCTGGTTTGTAAGTGTGGCTTCGCTCATTGAGGAGGAAGGCTGTGGTATCACGCCTTGGAAGTTTTCCCAATATATGTATCCGTTCTATAAGAAGGATATAGATGAGGGCCGGATAACACGCGAGCAAGCCATCGTATTGCTGGAGTTCCTTTTCCTGAAAATGAAAGAGACTTACTTTATGTTGCCTGCGCTAAGCTTACTGGCGAACTCGGGGCAGACCTCCAAATACTTTAAGCTAGGTGGAGTGACAGCTGATGGGAAGGACGCGACTAACGAGATAGACTATCTTCTTCTGGAAACCCAAAGGCGCTTGCTTGTACCCGAGCCCGCTCTCAGCGTCTTCTATCACGACAAGATGCCAGAGGATTTTCTGCATGAGTGTGTAAAGCTTCTCAGGACAGGAATAGGACAACCCCAGTTTCTAAACAATGATATTGCCATACAACGCGAGCTTCACCATCAAGGGTGTTCCCTGGAGGAAGCCCGTGATGTCTCAACTATATATTGTACTTCGGTGGCGCTTCCTAATACATCTGCTTGCTTTAGTGGCGTGATCAATCTAGCTAAGCCCATCGAGCTGGCCCTTAATAACGGCCGGGACCCTGGCAGCGGTCAGCAGATAGGTCCGATGACTGGGGGAGCAGAGTCCTTTAGCTCGTACGAGGAATTCTTTGATGCTTTCCGTAAGCAAGTTTCATACGTGCTGCTCCGGCAGCGTGAATTCAATTCGATCGAGCTAAGTACGATTGCAGAACTTTTGCCTAATCCTTGGCGCTCAGCGGTGCATCATGACTGTCTCGAGAGGGGCCTGAGCCTGGATGCTGGTGGCGCAAGGTACCAGACAGGAGGACATTTGATGTCAGGGGGAACCGATGCGGTTAATTCACTGGCGGCTATTAAGAAGCTGGTATTCGATGAAAAGAAGATCACCTTAAAGAAGCTAAAGGAGGTGCTTGACGCCAACTTCGAAGGGCACGAGGACATACAGCGGATGTGCCTCAAGGCCCCAAAGTTCGGGAACAATGATGATTACGTGGATGAAATAGCCAGGAGGTTTTGGGACCTAGTTTATGACATTTTTAAGGGATCCCCGTTCGACCGCAACCGGAAAGGCACCCGGCTGGAGCCTTACTCTATTGCACTGCATATTGTGTTCGGATACCTAATGGGAGCATTGCCAACTGGCAGGAAGGCTGGAATACCCCTTACAGATGGAAGTGTCTCGGCCATGCCCGGCACAGATGTGAACGGACCTACAGCGTTGGCCAACTCGGCTGCTAGGGCTATGGACGCTGTAAAGTATGGTACCAATCACCTCAATATGAAGTTTCATCCTTCCGCTTTGGAAGGCACGCATGGGGCGAGAAATCTAATCAGCCTTATTAAGACTTATATGGAGATGGGTGGGTTTCACATTCAATTCAACTGCATTAGCGCAGAGACATTAAAAGATGCTCAGCTTCATCCCGAGAATTACAGGGATTTGGTGGTCAGGGTAGCGGGGTTCAGTGCCTTCTACGTCTATTTAGATAAAGCGATTCAAGATGAAATTATAAAGCGAACCGAACTGAAGTTCGCGGAATAGAAGGCACAGTGCAATCGGTTTAGTTGAACTTAAGTTATGCACCAATGCATTGTGGTTGAAGTTGTGGCCGACAGGGACTGCTTTTTTTAAAGAGTTCGGAACAATCGCGGCAGGGATGATCAAAAAGCACTTCACAGAAGCTGAGTATGAGAGAAGGAGACGCCGATGGAGAATCTAGAGGAAAATCTGGAAAAAATTTCCAAAGTAGCAGACGGGATACTTGAAAAAAAGGGTGAGCTGATTGAAGCTGACCTCAATGCGGGGTTTACTTTAAAAAACAGTTCCGCCGTAATTGAGGGTGTTGCATATGCTTTGAAGAACTTCTGGAAATGTGTGGACTATATCGGCCAAAGGAAAAGTATCTGTAGTACCAGGGATGAAGAGGTTGCAATGGTATTGCCATATAATACCACCACTGGGGTTAGTGGCCCCATCGCCTCTCAACTGATTGTGGGGAATAACGTAGTGATAAGGCCCTCCTCGACCAGTGTGGAGTCATATCGGATCCTGGAGAGCGTCTGGAAACGCGTTTACCCTGAGAAGGTGAGAGTTGAGTACACAAAGGCAAAGGAGTTCATGACATGGGCTATTCAAGAGCCAAACGTCAAGGTGATAATCCTCTTTGGTCATGATTCTATGGCAATGGGCTATAAGGAAGCTGTACAGCGAGCGGGGAAGAAGTTCATGTTCGAGGGACCGGGGAAAAACCCGGCCATTGTTCTTGAAGATGCGGACCCGAAAGCTGCGGCTGAAGACCTATTCAATCTTAGATTTGGAATGAATTCAGGGCAGGTATGCATTTCCCCGGGAAGGTTCTATGTCCACGAAGATATTTTTGAACAATTTCTGGATACTCTTATCCAAGCTACAAAGAGGCTTGTGGTAGGAGATCCTAGAGATCCTCAGACAGAAATCGGACCGATCGGATCGGAAGCTGCGGTGAGATACATAGAGGAACAATTTAAAGATGCTTGGGCCAAGGGGGCTAAGACAGCACAGGGCGGCAGAATCGAGGGAAGACTGGTTCATCCCACGATTTGGGTTAACGTTGACCATAATATGCTCGGAATGCATAATGAATCCTTTGGGCCAGTAATCTGGATTATGCCGTTCAGAACCGTTGAGGAAGCCATCAGTCTAGCCAAAGACAACAAGTATGGACTCGGCGCTTCGATATTCGGGAAAAAAGATGCTGCAAAGGTGCAAAGCGCCCTTAAGGGTGAAGAATACCTGCATGAGGTTGAAGATTTTGTTTTTGGCAAGTTTGGGACGGTTGTGGTGAACACTCACCTGGGAGAAGGTTTATTCAGGATGCTTGGCGGTCTGCTGGGAGGCTATGGATATTCAGGGTGGGTCTGGGAAACGGAAAATGGAAAGTTCAAGCTAAAGCAGGGGATAAAAGCGCTCGCGCTGGAAACTTCCGTCAAGATGGAATAAACCCATAATAGCCGCAGGCGATAAGATGCTAGCAGGTCTGGCGTCCAGAGACAAATCAGTGTGTAGACAGGCGAGATTAAGGAGGGGAAAACGATGAGTATGCCGCTTGAAGGTTTAAGGGTCGTTGACTTATCACGTGCACTACAAGGCCCCTCGGCTACCATGATGCTTGGGGACCTGGGAGCTGAGGTCATCAAGGTAGAGCCGCGCATCAGCGGCGACCCGGCACGGGGGTGGATAATAGTATATGGTGTATCCATGCTGTACGGCGATGGCCGGAACTTGGTGTTCGACTGCTTGAACCGTAACAAGAAAAGTATAACGCTGGATCTAAAGAAGGAAGAGGGCAGGCAGGTGATCTATGACCTAGTCAAAAAGTCGGATATTTTTGTGCAGAACCTTCGTCAAGGCGTAGTGGAAAGGCGGGGATTGGGCTACGAGGTTTTGAAGCAGCATAATCCCAAGCTCATCTATGCCAGTGCCTCGCCATACGGGCCTCTAGGTCCTGATGCGGCCAAGCCTGCCATGGACCCTGATGTAGCGGCTCGCTCAGGGTTTATGGCGAATGTGAACACCCTAGGTGAGCCTTACACCTTAGTCCCCGGCGTATGTGACCAGATGGGGGGTGTAATGCTGGCTTATGCCATAATAGCAGCAGTAGTTGCCAGGGAACGCTTAGGAGTGGGTCAGAAGGTAGACTCATCACTAATAGCAAGCGTGGCCTGGCTGCAGACGGTCATGGTCCATACATATTTAATTGCGGGGCACAGCTACACTCGCCAGAGCAGGTTCGACGTACAAAGTGCCCTTAGCAATTCGTACCAGTGTGCGGATGGGAAGTGGTTTCTCCTCACCCTTTTTCAGCAAGACAAGCTCTGGCCCGACTTCTGCAAGGCGCTTGGCATCGAAGCGCTGGAAAAGGACCCCCGGTTTGACACGGCACAAACAAGAAACGCCAACACCCGGGAGCTTACTACCATGTGTGAAAAAATCTTTGCCACTAAGACACTGGCAGAGTGGTTCGAAATCTTTAAGAACTACCCGGATTTACAGTATGAGGCCATCCAGTCCATCGGTGACTTGGCTACAGACCCCCAGATGCTGGCAAATAACTATATCGTTGATGTCCCCGATCCCTCTCTAGGTTCCGTTAAGCTGCTCAATATACCCTTTGGCTTGAGCGAGACACCGGGATCAATAAGAAGCGTGTCACCAGAACTTGGCCAACATACTGAGGAGGTACTTACTGAAATCTGCGGATTTTCCTGGGACAAAATCGCTGAGCTGAAAGAGAAGGAAGTTATCTGATATCCAGTAAAGTTCTCTATGAACAAAATTGAAAGCGAAGATACCTCAACTACTTCAGGATGGATATTTAACATACAGCGGTATTCTATTCAGGATGGTCCAGGAATCAGAACCACGGTCTTTTTTAGTGGATGCCCATTGGAATGTTTATGGTGTTGTAATCCAGAGTCTCAAACCATCAATCCAAAGCTTTTCTACTTTGAGTCTCGATGTACCAGATGCCAGCACTGTGTATCGGTTTGCCCTAACGGGGCAATTTCCGTACACGCAGATGGTTCCATCAAGACCAATCGCAACCTGTGCAATGCATGCGGTACGTGTGTAGAGGCCTGTCCCAACGAGGCCAGAGCCATATCAGGCGAATTGAAAACAGTGTATGAGGTGTTGGAGGTGGTCAAGAAGGATAGCTTATTCTACAGAAACTCAGGCGGTGGGGTGACGGCTTCCGGAGGGGAACCTACATCTCAGCCGAAGTTTCTACTGGCACTTTTCCAGGCGTGTAGTAGATCAGGATTCCATACTTGCTTGGACACTTGCGGCTATGTAAGTTGGGAAGTGCTGGAGCACGCCCTGGAATATACAGATCTGGTGCTCTATGACATTAAGCACATGGACCCAAAGCGGCACATAGAGCTTACTGGCGTAGATAATGAGCTTATTCTGCAGAATGCTGGAAGGGTGGCCAAAAATGGAATACCACTGGTAATTCGTGTACCTCTGATACCCGGATGTAACGATTCAAAAGAGAATATGGAGGCATTGGCGAAGTATGCAATTAAGCTGGGGGTGCGTGAGATTAACCTTTTACCCTACCATGAGCTCGGGGTGAATAAATACGAGAGATTAGGAATGAAATATGACCTGGCCGCTACCAACTCCTTTCAGAAGAATCGGGCAGAGGCAATCAAAGGGGACATCGAACGTTACAATCTTGAGGTAACAATAATCTAGTACTCCCCGACTATCTCAGATGAATTGATGAATGGCGGTAGCTCCCGCCCTACTCACGTTCTTATGAACATAGCATTCCAGGACGTGTCCCAGTAAAGAGTCTTTATCGAGTATCTTGCTCTCATACTTGTGCTCTTCAGGGAAATAGAGAGCCGCGGCGATCTCCATAATTGCCTTGAAATCCTCAATATTCTCTATTTCTCCATAATTGGTCTCTGCCATCAATCGCTTTATCTCCGTTTTTCCCATGGACTTGATTACCTTGAGATTCAGTCTAGTGGCGGTGTCAAAACCAAATTCTCCTATGGATTTTAAGAACCACCTTGCATCATGAAGGATCCAGATATCCCGTAGAATCTTCTCTCTCTGTTCAGGTGTAAGACTAAATTGTTTTCTAAATTGTTTTGTACTCATAGCTTTTTGACCCCTTTCCAAGGCTAAGGGATAACCTTGCCAATCCCGCATGCCATCTCATGTACCTCATCGCCTCCGCGCTGGCCCCAGGCGTCAATTCGCACTGCACCCCATTCCGGCTCCTGAGGCTTATCCACGTGTTTGAGGCTATCAAGTAGCCTGGTTACTGCCAGGCCTCTGCCTCGGCCAGCATCTCGGCATCCCAGACGTGGCAGTAGATGTCGGCCATGACGGACACCACCACAGGAAATAGCTTAAACTAAACCGATTCTAAGGAAGGTTGACTTGTAGGCTCGTTATTTTCCACTGACCATCGATTTTGTCAATTGTCCATATTTCATGTCCTACATAGCTTTGCTCCTTTGTGGTTTCGGGATCAATATATGTAAACCAGGTCATAGTTTGGGCTACGGCAGAACTATCACTCGTCAGTATCGGATCTTGGTCTAGCCTGTGCTCAAGTGTTGTAAATTCCTCTAACGACCGAAAGCGCTGAAGAATCTCTTCTCTACCTTTCCAAAAAGTCTGAGTCGATATATCAACTATCCAAGCGTCGACGACAAAGAGATTACCATACTGCCCTTCCACACCAATTGTGCATGGCTTTCGAGTAACCAAATCAGCTTCTAGACTGATTAAGCCTCTTATGGATTCAAATTCTTCTGCGGGTTGGCAAGCTCAAGTGGGATAAGCCCCTGAATATCCCCGCTTTCGGGTGTTGCGGACACTTTTATTGCTAGCATCCAGTGGGAATACAAAAGGTGTGCTTGAGATAATACGCACACTCGGCCCAAAACGTTTGTACTTAAGCATCGCCGACATCCGCCCCTC
>DAOWEF010000017.1 GCA_030638665.1 Dehalococcoidia bacterium | reverse complement strand
AGCTAGAAGGCATCGTGCTTCTATCCACTAGCCATAGTTGTCGCTATGGCCAGAGAGTCTATGTTCTATTACAATTAGCAAGGGAAGCTCAAGCAAGCGGAAATAAGGCTTGCTGCCTACTGTGAGCAACTAAAGTGCGACCTGGACACGGCATCCTTTGAGGACAGGAGGCGTATCCTGGACATGCTAGCAATAAAAGTGTCCGCAACACCCGAAAGCGTGGATATTCAGGGGCTTATCCCGCTTGAGCTTGCCAACCCGCAATCATCAGACGAGCCGCCGTATTTACTCACCACTGGACGAACATCGGCATGACTACATGGGTGTAGTTCTCCACGCCAACTGGCCGGATCACCCCCGGGCTTGATGAGCTGGTCATCTCCAGGGTGACCCGCTCCTCGTGAAGCACCCCCAGCACATCGGAGAGAAACTTACTGTTGAAGGCGATCTTCGTCTCCTCCCCCTCCACGGTGGCATCGATCTCGCCAATGTTGTCCCCTATCTCCTCAGTGCGCGCGGAGAGCACGATCTTGCCTGGCGTTAGCTCCTCGCCAGGAGTTATCTGGAGGCGCACAATGGCACTCCCCTCGCGGGCGAAGATGGCGGCGGTTCTCGCTGCCTTGGTGAACTCGGCGAGGCTCACCTCGGCGCGGGTAGTATAGCTCTGCGGGATGAGTTGATTATAATTGGGGAATGTCCCCTGAATCAGTTGCGACACCAGCTCCACATCCTTTAGGCGAAAGAGCACCTGGCTCCTATTGGGATTGATGGTTAGCTCAACGGGCTCCTCCTGATCGGTGATCAGGCGCTGAAGTTCAGTAAGGGCGTGCGCCGGGATGATCACCTCGATCCGCTCCGCTACAGGTTCCGCCAAGGGCGCCTTATGCACCGCAAGCCTGAAGCCATCAGCAGCGGCCAGGGTCAGGGTATTACCATCGAACTCGCTGTAAACGCCGGTGAGCACCGGCCGCGTCTCCTCAGTAGCGGCGGCAAAAACCACCTGGGCGATCGCCAACCGAAGGGCCTCAGGATCGATCTTTGTCATCACCCCCTCCCCAATCGACGGGATCGGGGGGAACTCATCAGCATCCACTCCGTTGATGCGGCCCTCAAAACGAGCGCACTTGAGCTCTAAAGTTTTGGTCTTTGGCGAAAGGGTCATCTCGATCTTGTCATTGGGCAAGGAGTTGACAAAGTCTGTGAGAAGTCGCGCCGGGATGGTGATCGCACCTTGCTCAGTCACCTTGGCTCCCATCCAGCAACTAATGGCGATCTCCAGGTTGGTAGCAGCTAGCTTGAGGCGGGACTTTTCCGTGGCCAAAAGAATGTTGTTAGTGATCGGCAGGGTGGTCCTGGTGGCCACTGCTCTCCCTGCAATGCTCAAGCCCTTACTCAGATTCTCTTGAAGACATGATACCTTCATAGCTCACCCCCAAGGAAATTAGCAGTAGTATACACTAATTAAGGGATAAGCTCAAGTCATTACAATATTCACCAGCCTGCGCGGCACGTATATTATCCTGGCAACCTCTCCGTCCCTAATGTATGTTCTTATCCGCTCCCGGCTGAGCGCCAGCTCACGGGCCTCCTCCTCGGTGATGGTGATGGGGACGGTAACCCGATCGCGGAGCCTGCCATTTACCTGAATCACCAGGGTGAACTGTTCCTCAGCAACAAGCCCCTCGTCCCATTCAGGGAAGGGCTGGTTGTGGATGCTATATGGATGGCCACTCCTGTCCCACAGCTCCTCAGCAAAATGGGGAGCGGTGGGGGCCAGGAGCAGCATGAGGGTGTCTATGGCCTCCTTGAAAGCGGCTGAAGCGACGGATCTCTCCTCACGCACCTTGCCCAGATAGTTGGTGAACTCCATCAGGGCGGCGATCATGGTGTTGAACCTGAACTTCTCCAGGTCCTCGCTGACCCGCTTAATGGTCTTGTGAGTAATATGCCTCAAGTTTTCCGTTTCAGTTGCTTTCGGCTCGTCTTGAGCATAAGCCCCCAGGACGAGAGACCAGATGCGATTCAGCCAGCGAGCGATCCCCTTGATCCCGCGGTCGTCCCACTCCCCCCCCTGATCCCAGGGGCCGATGAACATGAGATAGGCTCGCACAGCATCGGCGCCCAGCTCGGCGACATATTCATCGGGGGTGATCACTCTGCCCCTGGACTTGCTCATCTTCTGCCTTTCAATGACAATAAGCCCCTGATTGAAGAGCCTGATAAAGGGCTCATCGAAATCCACGATTCCCAGGTCGCGAAGCGCCTTGATGAAGAAGCGAGCGTAGAGGAGATGCATGGTGGCGTGCTCCGCCCCGCCGGTGTATTGATCTACCGGAAGCCAGTATCTCAGCCTCGCATCGTCGCAGGGGGCATCTTTATAGTCCGCGCTTGAGTAGCGCAGGAAGTACCAGGAGGAGCACATGAAGGTATCCATGGTATCGGTCTCCCGCCGTGCCGGGCCACCGCAGTTGGGGCAGGTGGTGTTCACAAAGGAATCGCAGTATTTAAGGGGCGACTCCCCGGTTGGCCTGAACTCAGCATCCTGTGGCAGTAGCACCGGCAGCTCCGCCTCGGGCACCGGGACCAGCCCGCACCTATCGCAATAAACCATGGGGATGGGGGTGCCCCAGTAGCGCTGCCTGGAGATGAGCCAGTCGCGAAGGCGGTAGGTTATCTGCCGCCCCCCATAGCCCTTTTCTGCGATGAAATCGGCGATCGCCACCATCCCCTGCTCGCTGGGCAGGCCATCGAACTGGCTTGAATTAACCATCGTGCCCGGCTCGATGTAGGCCTCCGTCAACTCCTTGCCAGACCAGTCTGGCGGTGCGATGACTACCTTTATAGGGATATCGAAGCGTTTGGCGAACTCGAAGTCGCGTTCATCATGGGCCGGGACAGCCATCACTGCCCCAGTGCCATAGCTCATCAGCACGTAGTCGGCGATCCAGATAGGCACCCGCTCCCCGTTCAGCTTGTTTATGGCATAAGATCCGGTGAAAACGCCGCTCTTGTCCCGCTCCGCGGCGGTTCTCTCGATCTCCGATTGGCGCCGCGCCCTCTCGATGTAGCGCGACACCTCGTCTTTATGCTCCGCTGTGGTAAGCTGCGCTACCAGCGGGTGCTCCGGGGCGAAGACGACGAAGGTCACCCCATAGATAGTGTCGGGACGGGTGGTGAAGACGCGAAACTCCTTTTTCGAACTCCCCACCCTGGCCCCCACCCCTTCTTCGATTCCAAAGGCGATCTCCACCCCCTCGCTCCTCCCGATCCAGTTTCTCTGCATCGTCTTTATCCGCTCCGGCCACTGGATACGGCTGAAGTCGAGGAGCTTCTCAGCGTATGCGGTGATGCGGAAGAACCACTGCTCCAGGTCTTTTTTAGTGACCGGTGTCTCGCAGCGCTCGCAGAACCCCTCACCCACCACCTGTTCATTGGCGAGCACCGTCTGGCACTTGGGGCACCAGTTCACCGGGGCCTTTCCCCGATAAGCCAGGCCCGCCTCGTAGAGCTTCAGGAAGAACCACTGGGTCCATTTATAGTAATCGGGGAGGCAGGTGATCACCTCGCGCCGCCAGTCGTAGATAGCGCCCATGCTCTTGAGCTGAGCCCGCATCCGCTCGATGTTCTCCATCGTCCAGGTAAAGGGGTGTATACCCCGGCTGATGGCGGCGTTCTCTGCGGGCAGGCCAAAAGCATCGAATCCCATAGGGTGAAGCACATTGTAGCCCTTCATCCTCTTGAAGCGGGCATGAACATCGGAGGGGGCCATGGCATACCAGTGCCCGATGTGGAGGTCTCCCGAGGTATAGGGGAACATGGTGAGCTCATACCACTTGGGGCGGGGATCATCCTCATGAACCTCATAGAGGTTATCCTGGGCCCACCGCTGCTGCCACTTTGACTCTATCTCCCGGGGTCTATATCGCGGCGTTTTTTCGCCCTTTTCGACCATTTAGACTACTATCCTCGTTACTATCGGGTTGTTACCATTTGATTATGAGCCAACATATTATAAGCTAACACATCGTAAAAGCAAAGCCCTTCAGCTAATCTCGTTCGGATAGATAAGTGACACCCTGGACGACCTCTCTGTCACCCTGACCCCCTTCGCCTTCTGTCATTCTGAGGGACCCCGATTCAGGCCGAAGTGTCGGCCGACCTGTCGGCCTCGGGGGACCGAAGAATCTCTCGAATCAGGCGTAGGTCTAGATTCTTCCCCCGATAAATCGGGGTCAGAATGACGGGGGGCGGGTCAGAATTAATATACTGGACGAGTACATCAGCTTGACTTTCGCCTAGTGATTTTATAGACTACTGATGCCCTAAGGGCCCGTAGCTCAGCGGTAGAGCACTCGGCTCATAACCGATTGGTCGCAGGTTCGAACCCTGCCGGGCCCACCATGAAAAATTTGACAAAATCCCTCCCGGCCTGGCGAGGGGATTTTTGTTGTTGTTGACAGCCCCCTTGCCTTAACTTAGAATTGGACCCGAGAGGGCCTGAATTGAGTCTGGGAAGGCAGTTATATGAGCTCCAGGAGGTTGACCTGGAGATAGATGCGCAGCGGGAAGCGCTCTCTCAGGTGATGGGCCGCTTGGGCGAGAGCGAAGTACTGGATCAGGCCCGCCTCTCCCTTGCCCGGGATGAGGAGCGTCTTGCGGAGCTGGAGCGGAGTCAGCGCGAGATGGAGAGAGAGGTGGAGGATCTGCGGGCTAAGTCCACCGCTTCGGAGGAGAAGCTCTATGGCGGCACGGTAAAAAATCCCAAGGAGCTTGCAAGCCTTCAGGAGCAGGTAGTAAATCTGCAGCGGAAAATTAGGGAGCGGGATGATAAAACACTTGACATAATGACAGAGGTGGATACGATGCAGCAAAAGGTGTCCTTAAAACGCGGGGAGGTGGCAAAGATCGAGGAAGACTGGCGAGCAGAGCAGGCCTCGCTATCGCAGCAGCAAGCTGAGCTAGGCGCTGCTTTAGCCACCCTGGAGCAGAAGGGAAAAGACCTCGCTGCCAGGCTCGATGCTGCGAGCCTGGAGCTTTATCAGGCGCTACGGCGAAAACGGCAGGGGAGGGCTGTGGCCAAGGTGGAGCAGGGCATGTGTCAGGGTTGCCGGATTGCCCTTCCTATGAGCGAACTGCAGCGCGCCAGACTAGGCCAGGAATTGGTGCAGTGTAGTAGCTGCGAGAGGCTTCTTTACGTGAGTTAGGCAATGAGAGCGATCGGCTATTTTCGGGTTTTTTCGGATACTGAACAGGGTGTTCCATCACCCCAGGTAGAGCAGGAGGAAAGCTTTTCCCGTTTCTGTCGGGAGAATGATTATGAGCCGATAACGACCTTTGTCGATGTGGACTCAGGAGTTAAGGTTAGCGATACCCGGTACCAGCGCATGCTCCGCTACATCCGAAAGCAGGGGGGGGATTTCCTCGTTGTGGTAAAAAGCCTCCGTCATCTCCACCCCGACCCTCAGGAAACGGTGCGCTGTCTCCTAGAACTCGATGGCCTTGGGGTCAGCATCCTCTCCACCGATGAAGCGCTAGCCGACCACCTGGCAGCGGCTCTCCAGGTGTGGTCTACCCAGCGCCAGCGCAAAGGAAGTGGGGAGCGGGTGAGGGAAGCGATGAGGATTAGAGCCATCCATGGGAAGGGGCTAGGCAAACCCCCCTTTGGCTACCGCATCGGTGCCAACCAGAAGCTGGAGATTGTGCCTGAGGAGGCGGGCACGGTGGCCCTTATCTATCGATTGTATCTTCAGGAGAATAGGGGCGTTCGCCTCATCGCTCGCTATCTAAATGAGCAGGAGATCACGACCAGGAAGGGTGGCCGGTGGAGCATCGTGGGCATCCGCGATATTCTGCGCAATCGGACATACCTGGGAACCTACTCCCGTCTCGGCGTAAAGGTTCCGGGCAGCCACCCCCCGATAATCTCCAACTACATCTTTAGTAGGGTGAAGGAGCGGCTTAGCGCTAAGCCCAGGCAAGGGGGATATAGCCGAAGGCCGCCCTTACTCCTGACCGGTCTGGCCCATTGCGGTTATTGTGGTAATAAGATGATTGGCGTGAACCGTAGCCAGACCTGGACGAGGCGTAAGGACGGGGGAGAGAGCAAGGGGGAGTATCGCTATTATC
The DNA here is from genome assembly GCA_030638665.1 of Dehalococcoidia bacterium. Lineage (GTDB taxonomy): Bacteria > Chloroflexota > Dehalococcoidia > E44-bin15 > E44-bin15 > E29-bin15. The sequence continues at coordinate 3,402 of DAOWEF010000017.1, read as the reverse complement.
AGTGCCAGTCTAGAGCCAACCAGAGCGTTTGCCAATACCATACCCGGAGGGCTGAGGCTTTAGAGAGCGCGGTCCTGGCTGCGCTACGGAGGTTCAGCAGCCCTGATGCGCAGGAGCAATTGGTGAAGCAAGCCGCCTCTGCTGTGGACCGTAAAACAACAGAGCAGCCTGAGTTAGCAAAGAAGTTGAAGGCCCTCGGCCGAAAATTCCGCGGCTATCTCGACCAGGCGGCGCAGGGCACTATTTCATTGGATGAGCTGCGTGCTACGGGTGGGGAGCTGGTCAGGGAGAGGCAGTTTTTAGAGCAAAGGCTCGCCCTCCTCGAAGCTGAGGCGAGGGGGGAGATCACCGCGGAGCAACGCCGGGGATATGTAGTCGAGGCGTTGGAGAACCTTCAGGAGCGGTGGGAGGCGATGACATTCCCTGCGAGGAGAGCCCTACTTCAGTACGCGATCGACCGCATTGTGGTTTACGATGATCATATAGAACCACTGCTCAGGCTGTGATGAGCGCAAAACGCCTAATTGTTTATACCGATGGGGCGTCGAGGGGCAACCCAGGGCCCGCTGCCATCGGGGTTGTCATAAGGGATGAGCAGGGGAGGGTGATCGCTAAGATTTCAGAAGCCATCGGCAGAACTACAAACAATCGGGCGGAGTATTTCGCCCTCATCTCCGGCCTGGAAGAAGCGCTGAGACTGGGTGCGGAGCGCGTGGACCTCAGAATGGACTCCGAGCTCATCGTGAGGCAGCTTACGGGCCAATACCGGAGCAAGGAGCTCAAAGCGCTACATAATCAGACCCTCCAGCTTCTGCGAAAATTCAAATCCTATAGCATCGAGCACATCCCCCGGGAGCGTAACAGAGAGGCAGATGCCCTGACCCGCCATGCGCTCCGCAAAGCTGGCGGTTAGTTTCTAATGAAAGGAGGGGTGAAGCCATGCCTAAGGTAAAAGTTGGCGACATCAATATCTATTACGAGATTCATGGAGAGGGGGAGCCGGTGCTCATAATCATGGGGCACTCCGGCACTACTGCGTTGTGGGGTCCAGCGATCCCGCTCTTGTCCCGGGAGTATAGGGTCATCCCCTTCGACAACAGAGGGATAGGATACAGCGAAGCGCCTGAGGTGCCTCTCTCCATCAAGATGATGGCCGATGATGCCGCCGGTCTTCTAGACGCCCTCGGCATCGGTTCGGCGCACGTCTATGGCGCCTCCATGGGGAGTATGATCGCCCAGGAGCTTGCCCTGAACTACCCTGAGAAGGTCGTCAGCCTCATTCTGGGATGCACCAGCTATGGAGGTCCCCAGGCTGCCCTTCCCGATGATGTCATGGCATTTGCGGGGCAGATGGCAGACATGTCGCAGGAGGACTTAGCAAAGATGTTGCCTGCGATGCTATTCACCCCGGAGTTCATGGAGAGCAACCCGCAGGCAGTTGAGGAGACCATAGGGTGGCTGATGGAAAAGCCCATCCCACCCTGGGTCCGTGTCCGCCAGTCAGAAGCCGTAATGGCCCATGACACCTATGAGCGCCTGCCTCAAATCAAGGCTCCCACACTGGTGATAGGTGGAGCAAAGGACATCCTGTTCTCCGTTGAATACCAAAGGGGAGTAGCCTCAAGGATACCAAATGCTGAGTTAGTTATTTGGGAGAACCTGTCGCATGGTTTCATGCTCCAGAACCCTGAGGAGACGATCAAAGTCGTCTTAGATTTCCTAGGGCGACACCGCCGCTCTCGATAGGCCTCCATTTGACTTGTCGTTAGCTTTGTAATAGACTTTAATAGGGCCAGGTGAACCGGGTGACCGCTCCCCGATCGTATCGGGGGGAGGAAAGTCCGAGCTCCACCGGGCAGGAGGCTGGGTAACGCCCAGGGTCCGGTAACGTAAGTTATCGGATACGGAAAGTGCCACAGAAACATACCGTCCCGATGTATCGGGATAAGGGTGAAATGGTGAGGTAAGAGCTCACCGCTCCGATGGCGACATCGGTGGCGGGCAAACCCCCTTCGGAGCAAGACCAAATAGCAGGGAAGAGGACGCCCGGCCTCGTTATTACTCTCGGGTAGGTCGCTTGACCCCGATGGTAACATCGGGGCTAGATAGATGGTCACCACCCCGATTCAATCGGGGTACAGAACTCGGCTTATAGGTTTGCCTGGCCCTTTTTTGCCCTGGGGCAGCCGCCTAGAACCGCAATCCTGAAAGCTCAAATGCCTTTGTAAAAACATGTTTAAGAGTAAACCATGCCAGAGAATGAGCTATCCCCAGCCTCCCTCCGCCGGGAGCTAAGTACGAAGCTCATCGGTCAGAATATCCTCTACTACCCCACTATCTCCTCCACTATGGATATGGCAAAGCAAGCGATACGGGAGGGCGCCGGGGAGGGCACCATTATTATCGCCGATCACCAGACTGCGGGCCGGGGGCGCCTGGGCCGAGAATGGCTCTCCGCTCCAGACAGCAGCATCCTGCTTTCCATCATCCTCTATCCAAAGCTGGAACAGCTCCCTCGCCTCACTATGGCTGCCTGTTTGGCGGTGGTCCAGAGCATCGAGAAGGTTACCGGTCTTAAGCCAACCATCAAGTGGCCTAACGATGTCCTCATCGCAGTGAGGGGTGGAGGAAGTCGGGAGAGCGAAAAGAAGGTAGCCGGTATCCTGATCGAGAGCGATGTTCCAGGAGACAGCGTTAACTATGCTATCGTGGGCATCGCCTTAAATGTCAATCTTGACCCCGCAACCATCCCCGAGATTTCAGAAACGGCCACCAGCCTTAAGGAGGTGCTTGGGCAGCACGTTTCCCGGCTGACTATGCTCTGCTCGCTGCTTAGCGAATTTGAAGCGCTATATAGTTCGCTGCGTCGCGGCGAGCCGATCGATCGGGAGTGGCGCCGGCGCCTAGAGACCTTGGGGAAAAAGGTAGTGGTTCGCTGCGGCGATGAGGTTCAGGAGGGCAATGCAGAGGCAGTGGATGAGGATGGCAACCTGCTACTCAGGCGCACCGACGGCAGCCTGGTGACCATCGCCGCAGGGGATGTCACGCTCAAAGCCTAGAATTATTGAACTAGCAGGCTCTCGCCCTCTAATTTTTCCGCAACCCCTCCCAGGCCCAACTCTTCCAGCTTAGCCCTTTTCTGAAAACCAGTGGGGACATCCCAACCACGGATCTGGTAATATTCGTCCTTCATCTGTTCAAATTTCTCCCGCTCCACAACCATCCCCTTCCTGGAAAGGATTTCGCCATCTTTGCCCGGAACTATGCAACCGGGGTTGCCAAAGTCGCCCTTCAAGGGGACGGTGAAATTGAACTCCTCCAGACAGTCATCTTCTCTTCCCTTGTGTCCTTCCCTGATGTGAATAGCCCGCTGCAGGTTAAAGACCCTCTCTCCAATTTTGT
>DAOWEF010000064.1 GCA_030638665.1 Dehalococcoidia bacterium | reverse complement strand
TGACAGAGAGCCTTCAAGATATTGATTTGCCTTTTATGGACAGGTATACTGTTGAAAGACAGGCATGTTAGTCTGAAAAGGAAGGAGGGCAAGATTGTGGAAGAGGAAGTTGGCAGGGTCAGCGACTTCTTTGCCCGACCGGTGGTGGCCGGGATCGATCTCACCGCACCGCTAAAGGTGGGGGATAAGATTCACATCGCGGTACACACCACCGACCTGGAGCTCGTCGTCGAGTCCATGCAAATCCAAAATGTGGACGTCCAGGAAGGCAATCCAGGGGATGCGATAGGGATCAAGGGCCCCGACCGGGTGAGGCGACAGGATAAGGTCTATAAGGTCACGGAGTAATCGCACGAATCAGGTTCGCCATCTCGATGGCGCTTACCGCCGCCTCAAAGCCGGCATTACCCATCTTTGTCCCCGCTCGCTCGATGGCCTGCTCCAGGGTGTCTGCGGTAACCACACCATAGATCACCGGTATCCCAGTCTGCAAGCCAACTTGGGCAATCCCCTTAGTTACCTCAGTGGCGATATAGTCAAAGTGGGGGGTACCCCCCCTGATCACCGCTCCCAGACAGATAACGGCAGAATAACCCCCCGTTTCCGCCATCTTTTTGGCGATGAGCGGGATCTCAAAGGAGCCTGGAGTCCAGGCGACCTCGATGTCCTTCTCCTTGACGCCATGGCGTAGCAACGCGTCCTCCGCCCCCTCAAGAAGCCTGGTAGTGATGAAATCGTTGAAGCGAGAGATTACAACCCCGAACTTCAGCCCCACGCCGAGAAGCGTGCCTTCATATTTTTTATTCAATATCTCCTCCTCCCTTCTTGATTAGGGTTCCTGCCTTAAAGTCCCGGTCTCCTCCAACTCCAGAAGGTGCCCCAGCTTCTGCTGCTTTGTCTCAAGATAGTGTAGATTGATAGGATTGGGCCTGACAATGAGCGGCAACGTCTCTACCACCCTGAGCCCATAGCCCTCAACTCCCACCACCTTTCTCGGATTGTTGGTCAAAAGGCGAATATCCCTGAGACCGAGGTCTACCAGTATCTGGGCGCCAATGCCGTAGTCGCGAAGGTCGGCGGGAAAGCCCAGCGATTCATTGGCCTCCACGGTATCCAGACCCCCATCCTGGAGGGCGTAGGCCGCTAGCTTGTTATGAAGCCCGATCCCTCTCCCCTCCTGCCTCATATAGAGGAAGACACCCCGGCCCTCTTTGGCTATGGCCTGCATTGCCATGGCTATCTGGTCGCCGCAATCGCATCTCAGGCTGCCGAAGACATCTCCGGTAAGGCATTCGCTATGCACCCGAACCAGCACCGGCTCCTCCCCCGATATATCTCCTTTCACCAGGGCGACATGCTCATCGGGGTCTATGGTGCTACGATAGGCGATGGCGACAAAATCGCCATACATGGTGGGCAGATTCGCCTGGGTCACCTGGGTAACCAATCGCTCATGTCGCCTGCGATAGGCGATGAGCTCGGCAATGCTCACCATATTCAGCCCATGCTGCGCGGCAAAGGCCTCAAGCTCAGGGAGACGAGCCATGGTGCCATCGTCATTCATGATCTCGCAGATGACGCCCGCCGGATAGAGGCCGGCGAGCCTTGCTAGGTCAACGATGGCCTCGGTATGCCCCACCCTCACCAGCACCCCTCCGTCGCGTGCCCGCAGCGGGAAGGTGTGACCGGGGCGAGCCAGGTCCTCAGGCCGGGTCGCAGGATCGAGCACCGCCTTGATGGTGGCCGCCCGATCATGGGCGGAGATGCCGGTACTAACCCTGTGTTTTGCCTCGATGGATATGGTGAAGGCGGTTTCATGCTTTGAGGTGTTATCCCCAACCATCATCGGAATGCCCAGCTCATCGAGCCGCTCCCCGATAATAGGCAGGCAGATGAGCCCCCGGCCATGCTTCGCCATGAAATTGATCGCCCCTGAGGTGATATTCTCCGCCGCCATGGCCAGGTCGCCTTCATTCTCACGACCCTCATCGTCGACGATGATTATAAACTTTCCCGCCTTTATGTCTTCGATTGCCTCTGGAATTGTTGCCAGCCCCATTTCCCACCTCCTTTTTCGACCGTCAGCAACATCCGCATTAACTGCTTAATGCTTTCGATAACATTAGGATAATAATTGCTAGCTATTCTAGCGTGCCAAAAAGCCGTGCTCGGCCAAGAATTCCATCGTTATCGCCGTGGCCTCCTCCCTCAGCGGCGCCACATACTTAGCGATGATGTCCACCTCTAAATTTACCATATTTCCGGGTCTCCGGCCACCGAGGGTGGTATTCTCCAGCGTAAAAGTGACCAGCGAAACAGTAAACGATGTAGAATTACATTCTACCACAGTGAGGCTAACGCCATCTACCGCGATAAAGCCCTTTGCAACTATATACCTCATTATCTCTTGAAGTGCTTCAAATTTCAAGAGGAGAGCCTCTTTCTCCGGCGTCACCGAGACCACCCGGCCCACGCCATCGACATGCCCCTGAACGAAGTGCCCCCCAAAGCGACCGCCCACTGCCAGGGGGCGCTCCAGATTCACCCCATCGCCAGGGCGAAGCGCCCCAAGGTTGGTGCGCCCCAGCGTCTCAGGCATCACATCAACGGAGAAGGAATCGGGTGAGACCTCAGTAACGGTGAGACACACCCCGTTTACCGCAATGCTATCGCCCAGCTTGGTATCCTCCAGCACCTTTTGGGCTGTGACCATAAGCTGGCCGGGGCGAGCCGTCCTAACCTTGCCTACCTCTTCAACGATTCCGGTGAACATCCTTATCGCCCGCCTATATACCCGCATATCATGAGATCGTCGCCAAAACGCTCCACCTTCACATGGCTCAGCCGTAGCGCCTGAGCAATCTTTCCCACCCCCCTGCCGCCGACGGCCAATCTCGCCTCCTCTCCCCCTATAATCACCGGGGCGATGAAGGCAATGACTTTATCCACCAGCCCTTTTTGGAAAAAGTCGAAAAAAGAGCCCAGCAGGGTGCCCCCACCCTCCACCAGAACGCTGGTGACCTCCCTTCTGCCCAGCTCTGCCAGCAGCTCCTCGAGGTCGACCAGTCCCTCCCGGGCCGGAAGCTCCAGCACTTCGGCACCTGCTTCTTTGAGTTTTTTCCTCTGCGCGGACGGGGCTGCCGGAGTCGTGGCTACAATTATTTTCCCTGGCTGCTTGAATACTTGCGCTGTGGGTGGCGTGCGTGCCTTGCTATCCACGATGACCCTGATCGGCTGTTTTCGCTCTCCCCCCTCCCGCCCATCTCTTGCGGTGATCCTGGGGTCATCGGCCAGGATAGTGTTGACCCCAACCATGATGGCATCTGCCGCCCCGCGCAACTGGTGAACATATCCCCTAGACTCCTCACCGCTAATCCATTTGGAATCGCCCGTCCCGGTGGCGATCTTACCATCGAGGCTCATAGCGAATTTTATGGTGACAAAGGGCAGGCCGGTGGTGATGAACTTGATATAGGCTTCATTAAGCTCCCGGGCCTGCTGCTCATGCTCACCGAGTTTTATTTTTATACCGGCACACTCCAGCGCTGCCTTCCCCTGGCCCGAGATTAGCGGATTGGGGTCGAGGGTGGCGATATGCACTTCGGTGATGCCCCCCTCCATAATCGCCTGAGTACAGGGCGGGGTGCGCCCGAAGTGGCAGCAGGGCTCTAGTGTCACATACATCGTGGCCCCCTGAGCCCAATTCCCCGCCTGCCTCAGTGCCACTACCTCAGCATGGGCGGAGCCCGGTGGCTGGGTATAGCCCTGGCCAATAATCACGCCATCCCTGGCGATCACCGCCCCCACCGCGGGATTGGGGCTTGAGCTTCCTAAAGCCAGCCTGGCCAAAGAAAGGGCATGCTCCATGTAATCCATTTTTCGCTTTCTCGCCGTTTCTGAAACGATTTCCATAGAAAAGTAGTGGCTCGGGGTAAAGTCAAGCGTTTATATTACAGTACGAAAATTCGCCCTTTTTTATATATCCCAAGCGTGCGCACCGGATGGACTTAGTTACCAACGCCTTTTCTTCTCGAAGTCCTGATAGAACCTACTCTCGGTAGGCTCAACCTGCCCCTGGTACTTGCTCCCCAGGCTTTCATCCCCATAGAGCCGCTCTGCCACCGTAGTGAGACGTAAAAATGATATCTGCCCGATCTTCATCCTGCAGTAGAGGGTAATGGGAAGCTTCGCCACATTGGAGAGCTCCAGCGTCAAATGCCCCCGCCAGCCGGGGTCAACGTAGCCGGCGGTGGAGTGAATTAGCAGCCCGATCCGCCCCAGGGAGCTCTTACCCTCCAGCCGACCAACGATATCATCAGGGAGGGTGATATCCTCGAGGGTACTCGCCAGTACGAACTCCCCGGGCTGTAAAAAGAAGGGTTTTTCGTCCTCGATCTCCACAATTTCAGTCAAACCCTCGAGGTTTTGTTTCACATCTATATATAAGGGAGAACGCCAATTACAGAAAACCCGCAGCTTTCTATCGAGGCGAACATCGACGCTCGCTGGCTGTATGCAAGCAGGATCCAGAGGCTCGATGATGATCCTCCCTCGTGCGATCTCCTCCTTAATGGTTCGGTCGCTCAGCACCATTTCCAAACACCTTTGCCGCAATTCTATCATCTACCCCCGCCAAAGTGCAACATAGCTAAGGGGCCCCGATAAACCGGGGCCCCTGGAAGGCGCCGTCCTTTGAAATACTCACTGTATGGTAAAAGCCATCTGCACCGTGAGGGTGATCTCGCTCTCCCCGGGGCTAATGGGAGTGATGGGAACACTGCCCCCTTCAGCCACCATTAACCCATAATCCCGGTAAATAGGGACAAAGCCACCGCCCTCCGAGATGTAGAACGGGTTTCCTAGCTGGATGCCGGAAAGATCGGCCAATTGCTGAGCCTTATCTATGGCATCGGCTACCGCCTCAGCCCGTGCCTCAACATAATACTGCGAGGGGTCATCAACGGTGAAGCTCACCCCCTGGATTCGGATGAGGTCCCCGCCGGCTTTAGCTACCGCATCGATAATGCCACCGGTAGCCTCGATGTCCCTGATCTTGACGGTCACTGTATTAGTCACCCGGTAGCCGAGCAGGATCTCCTGGCCATTGTCCGTCCACCTTCTCACCGGATAGATGTTGAGCCACTGGGTTTTGATGTCGCTTTCGTCTACCCCATTGGCGAGCAGCGTTGCGATCACCCGATCCATGGCCACAGCGGCTTCATCCACGGCCTTTTCCACAGTCGCCGCCTCAGCCTCCACTCCCACGCTGAGGATGGCTATATCGGGGACCACGGTTACCCTCCCCTCACCGGTCACCCAGATCCCCGAGCTGTCCAGCAAATTTGATGGACTTTGTGGGGACGCCCCTAAAGACTCCACAGGTTTTGCATTTGTCAGTGGAATATAGCCAACTGCTACAACTAGGGCAACCCCGATGACTAAACCTAGCAATAAACCCTTTCTCATTTTGAGCCTCCTTTCTTAACCCCCTAGGGCCTTTTCCCCTCTTCTCCTTCGTCTCTGAAATAGAACTACTGTCGCCCCACCCAATACCACCACCACTCCCAACAGGGCTAGCTCGAGCTCACTCACCGGCCAGACATGTTCTTCGCCCTCAGCAGGCGCCCCACCCTTGTCCGAGACCTCACCATCCTCACCATCCATGGTAGTGACTTGTTGAGCAGTTCTCTCCTCAATAAGTCCTCCCTCAAAGAGGTGAGTGGCATCACCGGCGAAGACAAACACCAGTAACAGCGCGGCGACGGCGGTGGCGACGCGCAGCACCCCAAAAGACCAGACGGCAGCGGGCAGCGGCTTTGGCGCTGCCTTAGCGATGGCGAAGGAGCGCGGCGGCGAAACCATCGTCACCCGGTGAAGCAGATTCACCGTCGCCCTGAGGGATTCAAGTTCCCGACGGCATGCCTGGCACCCCTCGAGGTGGCTTTCCATCCCTTCCCTATCCGAAGGGCCGAGCTGCCCATCGATATATGGGGAAAGCATCCCCTGTACTCTCTGGCACTCGCTTTTTCTCTTAAACATCTCTAATAATAAAGACGAAATCTCTAGGGAAAAAGTTCCCGACGTTGCTCCAGATGATGGCGAAGCCTGGCCCTCCCCCGGTTGATCCTGGACTTCACAGTTCCCAGGGAACTGCCGGTGACCTGGGCGATCTCCTCATAATCGAGCCCCTCGATATCGCGGAGAATGACCACCAGACGCTGGTCGGGAGGGAGAGCAGCGAAAGCCCTCTTGATCTCCTCCCCCAGTTCCTGGCGCATGGCAAAGTCCTCCGGGGAGGGCTGGTCGGATTCGAACTCAAGAGACACGTCGTCCAGGGAGGTAGTGGGGCGACGGCGAAGTGAGCGAAGCTGGTCTCGGCAGGCGTTGGCGGCGATGCGAAACAGCCATGCCCTGAAGCTGCCACCCCTGAACTTGCCGATGCCCCGAAAAGCGGAGAAAAAGGCATCCTGAGTGGCATCTTCAGCAGCCGAGGCGTTACCCAGCATCCTTAAAGAAAGGTTATACACCTCCCTTTGATACCTCTCCACAAGCTGATTAAAGCAGTCGAGGTCGTCATCTTTAGCGCGCTGGATAAGCTCGTCCTCTTCCATAGTGGCACATTCTACCAGACCTGGGGCTTTAGTCCAAGCTGAGGCGGCTAGCAGAGACTCACTCGATCGGTTATAATAAAAAATGATGAGGCCTACCGTTCGTGAAGTTTTAGCCACCCTTTTAGTAGCACTGCTTATCTTCCTTGGAGTGCAAGTCACAGTGGAGAGCCGCGAGGTGGAGGGTCTCAGCATGGAGCCCAACTTTCACAATGATCAACGCGTACTGGTCATTAAGGCATCCTACTGGTTCGGCGATCCCCAGCGGGGAGATGTCATCATATTTGACCACCCAGAGAACCCGGGCCGCACGCTCATAAAACGGGTGATCGCGTTACCCGGGGAAGAGGTGGAGATAAAGGATGGCCAGGTTTATATCACCGATATCAACGACAATACCTTAATACTAACTGAGCCATATATCAATGAGGAGCCCAACTATACCTATGGCCCCCGGGTGGTGCCGGAGGACGAATACTTCGTCCTCGGTGACAACCGCAACCACAGCACCGATTCCCATAGTTGGGGGATGCTGCCCGGTGACAACATCATCGGTGAGGCGTGGCTTCGCTACTGGCCGCTAAGCGAGTGGCACCTCATCTCAGGCTGGTCCTATAGCCAAGATCAATGAGAAGGCCTTTGTCCACACCCTGATCTTGTCAGGGACACGGCAAGAAGGTTTTTTAGGGTTGACGAAATAGTGCTTATGGGTATACGCTTGCGAAAGCGCAAAAAAAGCGACCTCCCAAGGGTCATGCAGCGCAAGAGCAAAAAAAGGAGGGAGAATGGATACAAAGATTACCCTGACCGAAAAGGAGATTCCCACTTCCTGGTATAACATCCAGGCCGACCTGCCGGAGCCACTGCCGCCCCTGCGTCACCCCGGAACCAAGGAGCCGACGCGGCTGCCACCTCCTCTGTTCGCCCGTGCGCTCGATGAGCAGGAGTTCAGCCAAGAGCGATACATCGATATCCCCGAGGAGGTGCAGGAGATCTATAAGCTGTGGAGACCCACCCCTCTCTATAGAGCCTACAACCTAGAGAAAGCGCTGGACACGCCGGCCCACATCTACTACAAGTATGAGGGGGTGAGCCCGGCAGGTAGTCACAAGCCGAACACCGCAGTAGCCCAGGCATACTATGCTAAGAAAGAAGGATGTAAGCGCATAGCCACCGAGACCGGCGCCGGGCAATGGGGCAGCGCCATATCACTGGCCTGCCAGTTCTTCGGCCTCGAATGCAAGGTCTATATGGTCAAGATCAGCTATCAGCAGAAGCCATACCGCCGAATTATGATGGAGACCTGGGGGGCATCGGTTGTTGCCAGTCCCAGCGAGGACACCGAGATAGGGAGAAAGCTCCTCAAGGAGGACCCGGGTTGCACGGGAAGCCTGGGGATCGCCATCAGTGAGGCGTGTGAGGATGCCTTCTCCCACGACGATACCCTCTACTCGTTAGGCAGTGTGGTCAACCACGTCCTGCTTCACCAGACCGTCGTGGGGCAGGAGGCCATGAAGCAACTTGAGAAGATCGACGTCTACCCCGACATCATCATTGGCTGCATTGGCGGCGGCTCGAACTTCGCCGGGGTGCTCCTTCCCTTCGTCAAGGACAAGATAGCAGGGAAAAAGCCGAACCTGCAGATAATCTGTGTCGAGCCCGAGGCCTGCCCCACGGTCACCAAGGGTCCCTACACCTGGGACTTTGGCGACGTAGCCGGTATGGCACCGATTGTCCTGATGTATACCCTGGGGCATTCCTTCGTGCCTCCTCCAGTCCATGCCGGTGGCCTTCGCTACCATGGTATGGCACCCATCATCTGCCACCTGCATAAGCTGGGCTTCATCGAGGCCCGCGCCGAGTATCAGATCCCAACTTTCCAGGCAGCGGTACAGTTCGCCCGCACCGAGGGAATCATACCGGCACCCGAGCCAGCACACGCCATCAAGGTCGTGATCGATGAGGCGCTGAAGTGCAAGCAGTCGGGCGAAAAGAAGAATATTCTGCTCGCCCTGAGCGGGCACGGGCACTTTGACCTGGGAGCCTACGAACAATACCTCTCGGGCAAGCTTGAGGACTACGAGTATCCTGAGGAGAAGGTGAAGGAGGCGCTGGCGCAACTGCCACAGGTCCCCGGGTGAAGACGCAGGCTTTCCCCGCAAAAGGATGGGGTTCAAATTAGCTGTTAGCAGGGCCTGCTATAAAAGTTACGGCGAGAAGGTATACCATTGGCTAGAGTTATAGCAGTTCTTTTGGCTGTGCTTTTGGTGCTGGGGCTGGCGGTAGTCGGATGCACCTCCCCTGGAGCAAACTCCTCTACGGCACTGCCCTCACCATCCCCCACCCTGACGTCAACTCCTACTACATCCTCCACACTGCCCTCTATCACTGAGGTGGTGGAGGCGGTGATGCCCGCGGTGGTTTCCATCGTCGTCGGAACGGTCAGCTACAATATCTTTCTGCAGCCTGTGCCCACGGAGCAGGCCGGCTCAGGGGTTATCATCGATGACCGGGGCTATATAATTACCAATAACCACGTGGTGGAAGGAGCCGAAAGCATAGCGGTTACCCTCCCCGATGGGAGAACCTTCGATGCCGCACTGGTAGGCACAGACCCTCTTACCGACCTGGCGCTGATCAAGATCGAGGGCGATAGCCTGCCGACTGCCGCATTCGGCAACTCGAGTGAGGTAAGGGTTGGCAACTGGGTGGTGGCAATAGGCAACGCCCTGGCCCTGAAGGGCGGGCCCACGGTGACCGTGGGAGTGATAAGTGCCCTGGGGCGCACCATCGAGGTGGAGAGTGGGTGGCCCCTCTACGATGTCATCCAGACCGATGCCGCCATCAACCCGGGCAATAGCGGGGGGCCGCTTATCAACCTCCAGGGTGAGGTGGTGGGCATCAATACCGCCAAGATAAGCGCCATCGAGATTTCAGGCGTCGGCTTTGCCGTGAGTGCCGACACCGCCCGCCCCGTTGTCACGGGGCTTATCGCAAAGGGTTATGTATCCCGCCCCTACCTCGGAATCTCGCTGGTCACCGTAACCCCGTCCATCGCCCGCAGCTATGACCTGGCTACCGAGGTGGGGGCAATGGTTTACCGCGTAGTACCAGGAACCCCGGCCGATAGAGCGGGGCTACGGGCTAACGATGTTATCACCCTCATCGATGGCGGGAAGGTAACCACCGCCGATGACGTGGTGCTGGCCATCCGCGCCCACGATATCGGCGATAGAATCGAGATCACCTATCTTCGCGGCAGCAGGGAGATTACCACCTCAGCCACGCTGGTGGAAAGGCCCCGCAGCTAGCCTTGCCGCTTTACCCCCAGTGTTATTTCCTCGCCAGCGATCCGGAGGCTCTCAGTATAAGCGTCCCGGGGAATCCCTGCGATGAGGTCGCGGGAGAGGGTCTCCTGCTTTATATAGTCAGCGTGTTTCTCGATTACAGGCTTCAAACTTTCACCGCCTTGGTAGTAGGTGTAAATATAGTCGGCGATGTCGAAGCCGGCCTGCTT
>DAOWEF010000041.1 GCA_030638665.1 Dehalococcoidia bacterium | reverse complement strand
TTTTCGCCCTCTACATTTGCCGAGCTAAAAAAGAGGCGCTAGTGGCATCACGCCAACGTTTAAAACCCCTCCATGCCATATTTTTACCCTTTTGCTCTTTGTAGTCGTTGCATTAGAAGAGATGCTACATCATCAGGCCTGTGTTGAAAGCCCTTCTCTCTTCTTTCCAACACTGCGTTACGTCAGAAGAGATCACCCTGATATGCCCCATGAATACAGATTCCGACTTGTAAAACGTATTAAATAGTATGAAAAGGCTCTACACTGTTTTGTGTGAAAAAGGGAGCTTGCCAGCGATTGGATACTATGTTATAATTCACCAATTCAGCCAAAGAACCTGGAGGAGAATATGAAGATCTCCATCATAGAGCCAAAGACCCCGTTCTTCAACTTCTACAGCGCTATTCTTAAATATCTACCTCTGCTAGGACCCATCTACATCGGCACCATGCTGAAAAACAAGGGGCATGATGTTACCATCTATAACGAGAATATCAAAGAGATCGACTATTCCCGGATCAAAGATTCGGATGTTCTAGGCATCTCGATGATAACGTCCACCGCCCCCCGTGGCTATGAGATAGCCGAAAAATTCAGGCAGCTCAATCCCAGGGGAAGAGTGATCATCGGTGGCAGCCATGCCACCTTTCTCCCTGAAGAGGCAGCTCAGTATGCAGATCATGTAGTAACCGGGGAAGGCGAGTCAGTAATCTGTGATCTGGTCAGGTATGGAGGTGAGAAGATTATTAGCGGCAGCCCGGTGGAAAATCTCGACGATCTGCCCTTCCCCGATTTCTCCCTAATAGATGGAGTGGACAGATCCAATAAACCTATGCAGCTCACCCCGGTTTCCACATCCAGGGGCTGTCCCTTTGAGTGTACCTTCTGCTCGGTTACTGCAATGTTCGGCAGGAAGTACCGCTACCGTTCCACGGAGAGCGTTATTGAAGAGATATCACGGTTCAAGCACCGGCGCATCTTCTTCTATGATGACAATTTCGATGCCAATATGGCCAGAACCAGGGAGCTATTAGAGAAGATGATTGAGCGTAGAATAACGCCTAACTGGATAGCACAGGTCAGGGCAGATATAGCCAAGAACGAGGAGATGGTGGCACTAATGGCGAAGGCAAATTGTGGTGTACTATGTATCGGCTTCGAGTCGCTGAAGCCGGAGGTGCTGAAGAGCTATAATAAAAAGCAGACCCCGGAGGACATTAGGGCCTGCATCAAGATGCTACATAAGTATGGCATTAAAATACACGGGATGTTCATATCGGATGGCTACAGCGATGTCTATCATAGGCTGGGAGTAGACAGCCTCCAGCTCTGCATTCTGGTCCCTATCATAGGCAGCAAGCTTTATACCGCAGTAAAGAGCAGCGGTCGATTCATTACCGACAGGTTTCCCACTGACTGGAAACTCTTCGATGGCGGCCATGTGGTCCACTGGCCTGACAATCTGTCGCCCGTGGAGATGCAGCGCCAAACCATGCAAGCCCTGAGACACTACTATTCTCGGGTCAATATGACCAAACTGTTCCTTAAGGGGCAGTGGGTGAATTTCCGCCTCAGGCAGATGGGGCATGGCGTGCTCAAGAATTGGGAGGCCCAAAACAAGGACTACTTCACCAAACTAAAACAAACCTCACCCTTGCCATTAGGCTATCTTCAGGAAAACCCATAATACCTCACAACCCTTAGCGCTATCTACTCATAATCCCCCCCCAACTTCGTGCCGCAGGGGTATTTGGCTTACCTTAACTACTGTGCTACAATAATCTAACTTATGAGTGACACTAAGTACTGGGTAGGATTCACCCTGATTCCGGGGATCGGGCGAGCCAGGCTGTCCCGGCTGGAACAGTATTTCGGCGAGATGGAGCGGGCCTGGCAGGCCAGTGCCACCGAGCTCGAGATGGCTGGGCTCGACAACCGATCCATCGAGTCGATCATAGAAAGGCGCCCCAAGATCTCCCTCGATGCCGAGATGGAGAAGCTGGAGCGTTACAAGGTAACGGTGCTCACCTGGCAAGATGAGGCCTACCCCTCTAGACTGAAGGAGATATACGACTCTCCACCAGTGCTTTATGTTAGGGGACGTTTTGCCCCTGAGGATGATTGGTCACTGGCCGTGGTGGGCACCCGTCGCCCCACCTACTACGGGAGGGAGGTTACCGAACAGATCGTGGGCGATCTGGCGCGAAACAGGATCACCATCGTTAGCGGCCTGGCTAAAGGGATCGATGCCACCGCTCACCGCGCTGCGCTGGATTCCGGGGGACGGAGTATCGCTGTCTTCGGCTGCGGGCTGGACATTGTTTACCCTAGAGATCACGTGAAACTGGCGCGCGAGGTTATGGAGCGTGGGGCACTGGTGAGCGAGTTTCCCTTGGGCACCCCACCCAGGCGGGAGAACTTCCCCCTGAGAAACAGGATCATGAGCGGGCTGAGCCTGGGGGTTATGGTGGTGGAGGCTGGGAAGGGGAGCGGTGCCCTGATCACCACAGGCCATGCCCTGGAGCAAAACCGCGAGGTCTTCGCCGTTCCCGGAAGCGTGCTGTCCTCGGCGAGCCGTGGAACCAATCTATTGATCCAGGAGGGAGCGAAGCTGGTATTGGGAGCCAATGACATCCTTGAGGAACTCAACCTCACTATGGCAGTGCAACAGGTTGAGGCGAAGGAGCTTGTTCCCGCCACGAAGACCGAGTCCCTGATTTTGCAAATTTTACGAAATCTCTCCCCAGAGCCAACCCACATCGATGAGGTAGGACACCAGTCGCGCCTCCCCATAGCTACGGTCTCGAGCACCCTGGCGATGATGGAGCTTAAGGGGATGGTAAAGCAGGTTGGTGGCATGAACTATATCATTACCCGGGAGGCCAGGGAGGACTACCGGGTTAGGGTGGAATAATGGCAAAAAGGTTGGTCATTGTCGAATCTCCGGCTAAGGCGAAGACGGTAAGCAGGGTGCTGGGTAGTGGATATAGCGTGAAAGCCTCGGTGGGACACGTGCGAGATCTGCCCAGGAAATGGTTGGGGGTGGATGTGAAGGGGGGCTTCAACCCCAAGTATGAGGTTCCCAATGAGAAGAGGGCAGTGGTTAAAGAAATAAAGGAGACAGCGAAGAAGGCTGCCGAGGTATATCTTGCCACTGACCCCGACCGCGAGGGCGAGGCCATCTCCTGGCATTTAGTTCAGGCGGCCAAGCTGGATGGCAAGACACTGAAGCGGGTGGTTTTCCATGAGCTCACCGAGGAGGCGGTAGCCGAGGCCTTCCGCCATCCCAGGGAGATCGACATGGACCTGGTTCATGCCCAGCAGGCGCGCCGCATTCTCGACAGGCTGGTCGGCTATAAGATAAGCCCTCTCCTCGGTCAGAAGGTGAGACGCGGACTTTCCGCAGGAAGGGTTCAATCGGTGGCCTTGAGAATGATCGTTGACCGAGAACGGGAGATACAGGGTTTCGTTCCCCAAGAGTACTGGTCCATCGACGCCCAACTCGAAAAGATCGCCATAAAAGAGGGCTTCACTGCCACTCTTCTCGGTTTTACGGATGGCAAAAAGATCGATATTGGCAGCCAGGAGGAGGCTGAAAGTATTGTCTCCCAGCTTAAGCATGCGAGCTACACCGTGGCCCAAGTGCGAAAGAAGGAGGTGGCTCGCCAGCCAGCGCCTCCCTTCATCACCAGCACCATCCAGCAGGAGGGGTGGCGCAAGCTTCGCTTCAGCGCCAAGCGCACCATGGCCCTCGCCCAGCAGCTCTACGAGGGCCTACCAATAGGTAAGGAGGGATCGGTGGGGCTGATCACTTATATGCGCACCGATTCGGTGAGGGTAGCCCCCTCGGCCCTGAAGGAAACGCGCGCCTACATCAAGGGAAAATATGGCGCTGAGTTCCTGCCACCACACCCTCGCTTCTTCCGTAAGAAGGCGAAGGGAGCCCAGGAGGCCCATGAGGCTATCCGGCCCACCTCAATAAGGCGGGAACCTGAAGCGATTAAAGGCTATCTCACCAGGGACCAATTCAGGCTCTATGAACTCATCTGGAAACGGATGGTCTCCAGCCAGATGTCTGCCGCCTTACTGGATACCACCGCGGTGGACATAGAAGCGAAACGCGAAAAAGGTAAAAAATCCTATCTCCTCAGGGCTACCAGATCCACAATGAAATTCCCCGGCTTCACCATCCTTTATAGCGAGGGGAGGGATGAGACTGAGGATGAAAAGGAGAAGGCTCCCCTTCCTGAGCTAGCGAATGGTGAGCCCCTGAAGCTTCTAGGGCTCTTCCCCGAGCAGCACTTCACCCAACCCCCACATCGCTACACCGAGGCAACCCTGGTCAAGGCACTGGAGGAGAGGGGAATCGGACGCCCCTCAACCTACGCCCCCATCCTCGCCACAATCCAGGAGCGGGGCTATGTAGAACAGGATGGTGGGCGATTCTGCCCCGCGGAGCTTGGCTTTCTGGTGAGTGACATACTTTGCGAGCATTTCCCTGACATCGTCGATTTTGGGTTCACCGCTCAGATGGAGGAGGGGCTGGATCGGATCGCTCAGGGGAAGAGGGAGTGGGTTCCCTTCCTGGAGGAATTTTATGACCCATTTGAAAAGACGCTGCAGGCAGCAAAACAACAGATGGTAAGGGTCAAGATAGCGGACGAGCCCACGGATGAGGTTTGCACACTATGCGGCAGACCTATGGTGATTAAATTGGGGCGCTACGGGAGGTTTATGGCCTGCTCAGGCTACCCAGAATGCAAGAACACAAAACCTCTCCTGGTAAAAATCGGCGTCACTTGCCCTAAGTGCGGTAGCGAATTAGTGGTGCGGCAAAGCAGGAAAAAGCGCACCTTCTACGGCTGCACAGGCTATCCTGATTGTGATTTCACTACCAGCAATAGGCCTATATCGCAGCCCTGTCCCCAGTGCAGTGGGCTGCTGGTGATGCGGGGCAAGACGATGGCAAGATGCATAAAATGTGAGTTCAGCAGTAGATTAGATGAGGTGGAGAGGGAGGCTCTCAAGGTATGATCCCCCTAATTCAAAGCAGGGAAAGTATAGAGAAGCTGGTTCATAACTACATCCGCTATCTTGAGGTAGAGCGCCACGCCTCACCGTATACGGTGCGCAATTATACCCATGACCTGCGCCACTTCTTGCAGTTCCTTAATATGGAGAATGTGGCCACACTGGAGGAGGTGGATCGCCACCTGCTGCGCCGTTACATCGCCACCCTGCAGGAGCAGGGGTTTGAAAAATCCAGCGTGTCCCGCAAACTGAGTGCACTCCGTTCCTTTTATGGCTATTTGATGCAACAGAATTTCATATCCTCAAACCCATTGCTCACCGTCTCCTCGCCGAAGCTTGAAAAGAGGCTCCCCTCCTTCCTATCCAGTGACGAGGTCGCCCAACTCCTGGAGACGCCCGATACCACCACCCCTCAGGGGCAGCGAGATAGGGCGATGCTCGAGTTCCTCTACGCCTCCGGGCTCAGGGTGAGCGAGATAGTGGGGCTCGACCTGGAAAGCGTCAATATCGAAGCGCGGGAGATTCGCGTCTGGGGCAAAGGTGCCAAGGAACGGATGGTGCTCATCGGCAAGCCGGCAGCCTCCGCCCTCGACATGTATCTTCGTGAAGGTCGCAGGCAGCTCCTGGGCAATTCAAGGACAGAAGCCCTATTTATCAATCGATACGGTAAAAGGCTCTCAGAGCGCTCCCTCCAAAAGGCAATCTCAAGGTATGCCCTCGAGGCAGGTCTTGATAAAAGGGTATTTCCCCACATGGTGCGCCATAGCTTTGCGACCCACCTCCTCGACGGTGGCGCCGACCTGCGGGTGGTTCAGGAACTCCTCGGCCACGCCAACCTCTCAACCACCCAGATATACACCCATGTCACCCAGAGCCAGGCGCGGAAGGTATATCTGGCAGCCCACCCCAGAGCAAAGAAAGAAGGGGATTAGTACGAAAAGTATGAAAATACTTCTTATACATGGGCCCAATCTGAACATGCTGGGCAAGAGAAATCGTGCGCTCTATGGGGATCAGACCCTCGAGGAACTCGAGTCCACGGTGGTGAAAAGGGCCCAGGAACTGGGTGCTGAAATTTTAACCTTCCAGTCGAACAGCGAGGGAACACTCATCGACTTCATCCAGGCCAAGGCCCCAGAAGCAGCGGGCATCATCATCAACCCCGGGGCGCTCACCCATTACGGCCTCTCGTTGCGGGATGCCCTCGAAGACAGCGCCCTCCCCGTGATCGAGGTGCACCTCTCAGATATCCACGCCCGCGAGGAGTGGCGGCATAAGTCGGTGATTGAGCCCATCGCCGGTAAGCAGATCAGCGGTAAAGGCGGGCAGGGGTATATCGACGCGCTGGAGATACTGGTCGCCGAATTGAAAGAGAGTAAATGACCTATCGCCTGGAGAGGCTGCGTCAGAAGCTTGGGGAGGAGGGACTTGACGCCATCCTCATCTCTCAGGGAGAGAATCGCCGCTACCTCAGCGGGTTCACCGGCTCAGCGGGCTTCCTCCTTATATCGCAGCAGAGCGCCATATTGGCTACCGACTTTCGCTATGTCGAGCAGGCGAAAAGCCAGGCACCAGCCTTTGAACTTTTTCAAACTGAGGGAGACCCTCCAAGGTGGCTCCCCGACCTTCTATCCTCACTTGAGGTGAAACGGGTCGGGGTGGAGGCAAACGACCTATCTTTTACTACCTACCGAAAGCTGGTGGCGGCCAAAGTCGAAAAGATCGAAATAGTGCCCACCGAGGAAATCGTGGAGTCGCTGCGTGCGGTGAAGGATAATGAGGAGCGAGAGCTTATCATGAAGGCAGTGGATATCTCAGATGCCAGCTTTGAGAAGTTTTCGTCCTTGCTCCATCCCGGGATGACCGAGAAAGCGGCAGCATGGGAAATCGAGAAGACACTGAGGGAAAAGGGCAGCGAAAACGTCCCCTTCGACGTCACCGTAGCCTCAGGCCCTAACTCCGCCCTTCCGCACCACCAGCCCACTGACCGCGTGATGCTCCCCGGCGAGCCCGTGGTCATCGACATAGGGGCTCGCGTTGATGGCTATTCGAGCGATCTCTCCAGAACCGTCTGCCTGGGGAATGAGGATAAAAACTTCGGCAAAATATATGACCTTGTTCTCGGTGCCCAGCTTACTGCCATCGCCACCATCGAGGCAGGGATGAGTGGGGAGCAGGCAGACAGCCTGGCGAGGACGGTTATCGAACAGGGAGGCTATGGGGAGAATTTCGGGCATGGACTGGGACACGGCATTGGGCTGTCCGCCCACGAAGCGCCGCGCCTGGGGAGAGGCTCCGAAGACGTGCTGGCCGAGGGCATGGTCTTCACCATCGAGCCGGGCATCTATATAAATGGCTGGGGTGGAGTACGGATCGAGGATGTGATGGTTTTAGAGCAGGGTAGAGTTAAGGTGCTCTCCAGAGCCAAGAAGATAAACTGATACCACGATAGCTTTCTAAATATCACAACTATTTAAGAATAGTTCGAAAAAAGGGGTAAAAGAATGATCAGCACTGGCGAGCTTAAGAAAGGCATCACCATCGAGCTGGAGGGAGGGCTTTACCAAATCCTTGACTGGCAGCATATCAAGATAGGGCGAGGCAGTGCCCAGGTCAGGCTGAAGCTTCGCGATATTCGCGGGGGCCACACCATTGAGCGCACCTTCCAGGCAAGCGAGAAATTCCCCCGAGCGAGGTTAGACCGCCACGGGGTTCAATTCCTCTACAGCGATGGCGGCCTTTATTACTTCATGGATGCGGAAAGCTACGATCAGACCATGCTCAATCAGGAGCAGCTTGGCAACACCATTAACTACCTCAAGGAAGGGATGTCCCTGGAGTTACTCTTTTACAATGACGAGCCGATAAGCGTGGAGCTTCCCAACTCAGTGGCGCTTGAGATTGTGGAAACTGGCCCCGGATTTAAGGGGGATACGGCGGTAGCAGGGAGCAAGCCCGCCAAGCTGGAAACGGGCATCACCATCCAGGTCCCCCTTTTCGTAAATAATGGTGATATCGTTCGTGTTGATACACGCACCGGCGAATACCTTGAAAGGGCAGGCTAGATGAAGATCTATTCCGTAGCCGAGGTAACGGGCTACCTCAGAGAGCTTCTGGAGGCCGATAGCATGCTTGCCGACCTCTGGATCAGCGGCGAGGTCTCCAATCTGTCGGAGTCGGCGGCGGGACACCTCTACTTCACCCTTAAGGACGAGGCCAGCCAGTTGAGGTGTGTGCTGTTTCACCGTGCCCGGCTGGACCTCACCTTGGAAAATGGGATGGCGGCGGTCGCGCACGGTCGCATCTCCATCTACGAAGTCTCCGGCGCCCTCCAGTTCTACGTTGATGTGGTGCAGCCTGAAGGGATGGGCATCCTTCACCTTGAGTTTGAGCGTCTCAAGGTAAAACTGGCGGAGGAGGGGCTCTTTGAGCCGGCGCGCAAGAGGGCGCTGCCCCCCTTTCCCCAACGCATCGGCGTGGTCACCTCGCCCGATAGCGCTGTCCTGCATGATATCATCAATATAATAAGCAGGCGTTATCCCCTGGTGGAGCTGGTTCTTGCCCCGACCCCGGTGCAGGGCGATGGTGCCGCGACGGGCATCGTTCAAGCCTTTAATACCATTAACGATACCGAGGGCATCGACCTGGTGATCCTGGCACGCGGCGGCGGCTCCCTTGAGGAGCTATGGGCTTTCAATGAGGAAAAGGTGGCGCGCGCCATCTATGCCAGCAGGGTGCCGGTGATCAGCGGGGTGGGCCATGACACCGACTTCACCATCGCCGATTTTGTCGCCGACAAGCGCGCGCCCACACCATCGGCAGCGGCGGAGCTTGCCGTGCCCCACCGCGCTGAACTGGAAGCTCGCCTCCAAGCCCTTAATAAGGCACTGGTGGCAGCCCTTTCAAGGGGGGTTGAGCAATATCGTCAGCGCATCGACGAGCTAACCAGGGTTCTCTCAATGCACCTCGGGAACCTCCTGACCATAAGCCGGGAGAAACTCCGCGGCCGAGAGCTCAAGCTTGGCTCGCTGAGTCCGCTCGCAACCCTGGAACGGGGCTATGCGCTGGTGCAGCATGCCGCCACAGGTGAGGTTATCTCCCATATCGACCAGGTCCACCGTGGCGATGCCATCGAGGTCAAAGTGAGCGATGGCCAGTTTAAGAGTAGGGTCACCGGATCGAAGAAAGGACTCCAGGCATGGATGAACAGCTTTCCTTCGAAGAAGCGCTAAACAGACTGGAGAAGATAACTCAAACCCTGGAGGGCGGGGGGCTGAGGTTGGAGGAAGCAATCGCCCTCTTCGAGGATGGGATAAGGCTTGCCAAGATATGCAATGAGCAGCTGAACACTGCTGAGCTCAAAATTAGCCACATCCAAACCCCCTTTGAGCAAGAGCCAGAAAGCAAGGACGAATCCCCTTGATAAGAGCCGACCTTCACATCCATACCGTTTACTCCGATGACTCCAACGCTTCGCTGGAGCGGATCATCGCTCGCTGCCTCGAGGTTGGGATCAACTGCATCTCCATAACCGACCACAATACCATAGCCGGCGCCATGGAGATGAAAAGGATAGCCCCGTTCCAGGTAATCGTAGGCGATGAGATTCATACCAGTGCTGGAGAGATCATCGGATACTTTTTAGCAGAGGAGATCCCCAAGGGGCTTCCCGCCACGGAGACAGCACGCATGATAAAGGAGCAAGGTGGGCTGGTGGGCATCCCCCACCCCTTCGATCGGCTGCGGCGCTCCACCATTCATCGTCAAACCCTAGAGGAACTGTTGCCCTATATTGACATAATTGAGGTGCTTAATTCACGCCTGCTGTTGCGCCGCCAGTCTATTAAGGCGGAGCGCTTCGCCCAGGCTCACGGGCTTCTCGCCAGCGCCGGCAGCGACGCCCATAGGCCTGGCGAGATCGGAACCGCCTATGTGGAGATGCCCGAGTTCAACGACAGGGACCAGTTCCTCACCGCTCTGGCACAGGGAAGGGTCATAGGGCGGGGAGCTGCCCTCTGGGCTCCACTATGGAGCACCTGGGTCAAGCTGGGGAAGGCGATAAAGGGGCGATAGACTAAAAGCTCGAGGCCAAATTCAGTGTGAGCTATCCTATGATTAAAGCGCAAAAAGGCGAATATCGCATCGGATGGTTTTCCACAGGGCGGGATGAGGCAGCGCGTGACCTTCTTCGAACGGTATGGAGCAGCATAAAGGAAGGTGAGATAAAGGCAGAGATTGCCTATGTTTTTAGCAATCGGGAGCCGGGTGAGGCCACAGAAAGCGACTCCTTTTTCGAACTGGTCCATAGCTACCGGATACCGCTCATCTGCCTATCGTCTAAAAGGTTTAAGGAAAGCAACGGGGAGGAGTGGAGGGGGGAGTTCGAAAAAGAGGCAATGCGGAGGCTTGAGGGATTGCTCCCTGGCCCCGACCTTTGTGTTCTCGCCGGATACATGCTCATTATCGGTAAGGAAATGTGCCGCCGCTATCCAATGATCAACCTTCACCCCGCTGCCCCCAGCGGCCCTAAGGGAACCTGGCAGGAGGTTATCTGGAGACTGCTAGAGGAGGGTGCAGAGGAGACAGGTGTGATGATGCACCTGGTCAGCCCCCAGCTTGATGAGGGCCCTGCGGTAACTTATTGTACTTTTTCGATCCGGGGCGAGCCCTTCGATAGATACTGGGATGAGATAAAGGGGCGCTCTATAGCGGAGGTGAAACGCGACGAGGGAGAGAGAAATCCCCTCTTCAGAGAGATCCGAAGGCACGGCCTAGCGCGAGAGTTTCCGCTGATCATTGCCACCATAAAAGCCTTCATCGAAGGTCGGGTCAGGATAGCGGGTGAAAGGGTGGTTGACAGTAATGAAAAGCCTGTTAAGGGATACAACCTGAGTGGGGAAATAGACCAAAGGTTGAAAGGGACACTTGACAAATGAACCTAGTCTTCTTTGATATGGAAGGCCCCCTGTCGATTCAGGATAACGCCTATGAGTTGATGAAGCTCTTCCCCAAGGGGGGCGAAATCTTCGAGGTCATCAGCCGCTACGATGACCTCCTGGCCATCGAAGGCAGGGAGGGCTATGAGCCTGGCGATACCCTGGCCCTCATCGTCCCCTTTCTGCTCCATCACGGCATCGCAGAGGGGGATATCAGCGGGCTTGCCGAAAGGGCAGCCATTGTTGAGGGGGCGCGGGAGCTTATCATGAGCCTGAAGCATTGGCAGGTCTTCTGCATCAGCACCAGCTATGAGCAATACGCCAATCGCATCATGCAGCGGGTGGGCATTGCCCCAGAGAACCTCGCCTGCACCCGATTTCCTATCGACCGATACCGCAACCTGGCACAAGAGGAGGATCGCGCACTGGTGGAAAATATGGAGCAAGAGATTCTGGCGCTGAAGGCAGGGGATGATGAAGGTATAAAAAAACGCCTCGACCGCTTCTTCTGGGAGGAACTGCCTCAAACCAGCCTTGGCCTCGCCCTTCGCGAGGTGAAGCCGATGGGGGGAAGGAGGAAGGCAGCGGCGCTACGCGGATTTGCCCGTGCTCGTGGTCAATTTCCTGAACAGGTAGTCGTCGTCGGCGACAGCATCACCGATTCCAGGATGCTGGAGACGGTAGGTCGCGCCGGGGGTCTTGCCATTGCCTTCAACGCCAACGAATACGCCCTCCCCTACGCCACTATGGGTCTCGCCTCCACCAACCTTGGCGATTTGAAGATCGTCCTCAATGCCTGGGAGAAAGGCGGGAGAAACGCAGTTAAGCAGGCTATTGAAGCCTGGGGTGAGGGCAGGGGAGAACCGAAATTTCAGTGGCTTGAGGGGCAAGACAACCTTGAGGAGCCGCTTCAGATTCATCTGAGGATTCGCCGGCAGGTTCGGCAGGAAGCAGGTAAACTTGGATAGGAGGAGTAGGTGGCTATCGAGGTAATCGGCTTTGGGGCGCTGAATATAGATCAAATCTATCATGTGGCGCGCATCCTGAGCGATGGTGAGGCTCCCATGACGGAGTTTCGCCTGTCGTCCGGTGGCTCGGCAGCGAATACCATTTACGGCCTAGCCAAGCTCGGCGTCGTTGGGGGCTTTCTCGGCACCCTGGGCGACGATGAAGCAGGTGGGATGCTCCTGGAGGATTTCAGGAGTGTAGGCGTTGATACCGAGCAGATCATGATCAAAAAGGCGAAAACGGGCACCACACTGTGTCTCACCGATAAGCGAGGCCGGCGAGCCATCTATGTACTACCCGGCGCTAACAGCCTGCTGGAGAGCGTTGACATAGACCTGGACTATATTAAACAAGCCCGGATACTTCACCTCTCCTCCTTCGCCGGGGAAAGGCAGCTAGAGTTCCAAAAGCAATTAATGTATCGTATACCCCCCTCCGTCAAAGTGAGCTTCGCCCCGGGGTCAATCTATACTGCCCGGGGTCTCGCCGATTTATCCCCGATAATAAAGAGAACATACGTCCTCTTCATTAATCGAAAGGAAATCGAGGAACTAACTGGTGAGGAATTTCAAAAAGGAGCCCAAAGCTGCTTGGGGCGAGGGTGCCAGGTCGTGGCCGTCACCCTCGGTGAGGGAATGAAAAGGAAAGCGACCACCGCCGCCTGTTACTTGGCAACCAGCGACCGTGAATACATGATCGAAGTTAAAAGAACGAAGCGAGTGCCTGGAGATACTATCGGTGCTGGCGATGCCTTCGCCACTGGCTTTCTTTTCGGACTCCTGCGAGAGAAAAACCTGGAAGAATGTGGTTATTGGGGAGAGCTTGTCGCTCAATTCTCTATCGCCCGCTCCGGGGCAAGGGCCGGGCTTCCTTCCCTCCGCCAGCTAAGGCAAAGATACGCACAACTCCAGGGAAAGCCCCTATGAATTATCTCCCCTTGAATTCGGGCTTGCGCCTATATCCAAAGGCAAGCACCCGCTTAAAGCACTTTTCAGCCAAGTGTTGCGGGCTTGGGTACAAGGGATATATAATGAACTTCTGTGATTAAGGCTTGGGGTACCAAGTAAAGCCAGGCTATTGAAAAACCGTAAGGAGGTACACTCTTGGAGCTACAGGATATCAATAATGTAGCGGTTATGGGTGGGGGGACAATGGGCTCACAGATAGCGGAGCTTCTCTCAAATGTCGGAGGGTACCATGTTATGCTGTGGTCGCGCAAAGATGAAACCGTGAAACGAGGGCTTGACGCAATCGAAGGGAGGCTCAAGAAGTTCTTCGTCGACAAGGAGAAAATGTCCCCGGCCCAGATGAACCAGATAGTGGGTAGAATTAAGGGAACGACCGACATTTCGGAGGCGGCAAAGAATGCGGATTTCGTGATAGAGTCGGTGGCTGAGAACCTGGATATCAAGAAGGAGGTTTTCAAGAAGCTTGATGAAAATGCTCCGGCAAATGCGATTCTTACCTCAAACTCCTCTCAACTGAATATAACGGAGATGGCCAGTGCCACCAACCGGCCTGACAAGGTATTGGGTATGCATTTCTCTAACCCGGTGGGGGTGATGAAGCTGGTGGAGGTGGTCAGGGGCACGCTGACCTCCGATGAAACGGTGGACCTGGTCTGTGCCCTCGCCACGAAGTTGGGCAAGGAGCCCGTGGTGTGCAAGGACTTTAGCTTTGGCTTCGTAGCCAACAGGGCCTATCGGGCGCTGAGGATGGAAGCGGTGCAAATGCTCTGGGAGCGGGTCGCCTCTCCCCAGGATATCGACAAGGCGCTGAAGCTGGGATACAACCTGCCTATGGGCCCCTTAGAACTGGGTGATTTCAGCGGCGCCTGGGGCACCTACGCCGTTTCGGAGGAAGACGCCATGCGGGAGATGGGGCCAGAGAAAGGACGTTTACATCCCCTTATAAGGATGATGGTAAGGGCGGGGTATACCGGCGGGCGACATGGAAAAGGCATTTATGCCTTCTGGGACGATATGATGTCGAAATGGTAAACAAGAGATAAGCTATCTTCCCTTGAACTCCGGCTTCCTCTTTTCGGCAAAGGCCCGGGGACCTTCTTTAGCATCCTCAGTGTCCAGTAGTGAATCCACAAGGCTCAGTTCAAGTTGCATACCTTCATCAAGGGTCATGCTGCTGCCCCTTATCATAGCCTCCTTAGCCGCCCTGACTGCCAGGGGACCGTTCTTTGCGATCTTGTTGGCCAGGGCTTCGGCCGCGGGCATGAGCTCGGAGGAGGGAACAACTTTATTGACCAGCCCCAGGCGATAGGCCTCGTTGGCATCGATGCGATCCCCGGTGAGCAGCATCTCAGCAGCCTTAGCCCTGGGTATCATCCGCGGTAGCCGCTGGGTTCCTCCCCAGCCTGGAATCAGACTCCACTTGACCTCAGGAACGCTAAAGGTGGCATTCTCAGCAGCGATCCTCAGGTCACAGGCAAGTGCCAGCTCGAGCCCTCCCCCCATGGCAAGGCCATTAATGGCCGCGATGAAGGGTTTCCAGATATAGAGCCCCCGCTGGATTAGCGGTGGCCCGCTGCCCGGAGATGGCAATTTATCCTGCCCTGGAATGAGCTCCTTGAGGTCGAAACCGGCTGAGAACGCCCTATCGCCAGCCCCGGTGATAATGGCCACCCAGGCTTCATCATCATCCCGGAACCTTAGCGTGGCCTCGCTGAATACCCGCATGGTGGCAAAATCAAAGGCGTTCATTGCCTCGGGGCGATTTATGGTGAAGTAGGCAATGTGGCCCTTCCTCTCATAGATTATTGTGTCCGCCAAGTAAGTCCTCCTTTTCGATTAATCCTTTAATCCTTGGACTCTTTAGGCTCTTCTTTAGTCAGTATCTCATCCACCAGCCCGTATTCCACCGCTTGCTCTGCGCTCAGATAGAAATCGCGGTCGGTATCCTTGGCAACCTTATCCAAAGACTGACCGGTATGCTTGGAGATAATCGTGCGCAGCTTCTCCTGCATCCTGATGATCTCCTTAGCAGCAATGGCGATGTCAGAAGCCTGCCCCTGTGCACCACCCATCGGCTGGTGCATGTGGATGGTGGCATTGGGGAGGGCGTAACGCTTCCCCTTGGCCCCAGCACATAGTAGAACTGTCCCCATGCTTGCCGCCAGGCCAACACAAATTGTGGAGACATCACAGCGGATGAGCTCCATCGTATCGTAGATGGCAAAACCAGCGTTGATCAGCCCGCCGGGGCAGTGGATATAGAGGCTGATATCCTTCTCCGGATCATCCCGTTCCAGATAGAGAAGCTGGGCAATGATGAGGTTAGCTATCTGGTCACTGATAGGCGTGCCCAGAAAGACTATCCGCTCCTTGAGGAGCAGCGAGTATATATCCAGAGTGCGCTCCCCTCGAGCGCTGGTCTCCGTCACAAAAGGTATTATCCCTCTTGGTTCCATTTTCCTTCCCCTTTCTCTTTTTCGCCTTTTACACAACCCCCGACTCGCCGGGTGATGTAGATTCAGCCTCTCCTGATGTGGCCTTAGCTTCACCCGACGTAGTATTATCCCCACCTGATGTAGATTCCGCCTCACCGGAGGCGATCTCCACCAGCCGCTTAACCGTTTTTCTGGTAACTAGTACCCTCTCCAGTGACTGCCGGGCCGCCGCGGATTGGAACATCTTCCTCACTTCCTCCCCCCGCTCTCCCGCCCCCTGAACCATGGCCGTGACCTCTTCCTCGATCTCCTCATCGGTCACTGCGATCTCCTCCGCCTCAGCCACCTTGGCCAGCACGAGAGAGCCAGTGACCTGTCTACTGGCCAGGGGCCGAAATTCCTCCCTCAGCTCCTCCTTGCTCTTCTTCCTGCTTCTAAGGTAGTCCTCCAGGCTCATCCTGCTTTCCCCCAGCTCCCTTTCCTGTGCCGCGATGAGTCGGTCAATCTCTTGTTCCACTAAAATATGCGGGAATTCCACACGGGAAAGCTCCACCACCGCATCGATGACCTTCTCTTCATAGCGTCTCCTGGCTCCCTCCTCAGACATAAGCCGAAGATTTGATGTGACGTTATCGGTGAGCGCATCGAGGGTTTCGAAGCCCTGGCCAATGCTTTTAGCAAATTCATCGTTGAGCTCAGGGAGCTTCTTCTCCTTGATCTCGCCGACCCGCACCTTGAAGAGGCACTCCTTTCCTGCAAGCTCGCTTACACCGTAGTCAGCGGGAAGGGAAATGCTGAACTCCCCATCCTGCCCCTTCTCCAGTCCCTCCAGTTTCTCCACAAACCCGGGTACGGGGAAGGGTAAACCCTGGAGTACCTGGAATTGAAGGTCCTTTCTATCTAACAGAGGCTTCCCCTCCACACTACCCACCACATCGATGGTCACCAGGTCGTCAAACTTAATGGAACGATCCACTGGCTCCCAAGGGGCATGCTGGTAACGAAGCTGCTCGATAACCTTATTTACCTCCTCCTCAGCGACTGCAACAGGCTCTGGAGCAATGCTGAGCTCCCGATATTTACCCAGCTCCATGGTGGGACGTACCGGGACGGTGGCCTTAAAACTCACGGGGTCAACTTGCGTGATCTCGACCTCCGGCGGAGCGATAGCCTCGATCCCCTGCTCCGCTATAGCCTGGTTCAGGAGCTGCGGGACCAGGTGCTCCAGTGCCTCCCCAAGGAGCGCCTCCCTGCCGATGTAGCGCTCTAGCATCTCCCGTGGCGCTTTCCCGCGGCGAAAGCCTGGTATTTCGGCCCGCCCTACCAAACGGTGATATGCCTCTTCCAGAGAGCGTGCCACCTCCTCAGGCTCCGCCTCCACTTCAAGCACCATCTGGCTATTTTCGATTTTCTCAGTCGATACCTTCACTCTTCCTCCAAGAGATTATAGCATGAAAAAGAGCCCCCAGCCAATAAAGTGTCCACGTCCACTACCTTAGTAAGCTAAGCCCCCTATCGCTGCGAGCGAAGCGACACCCTTTGTCATTCTGAGCGGAGCGAAGAATCTCTAGACCCTTCCCCCCCAAGGCCGACAGGTCGGCCGACACTTCGGCCTAAATCGGAGTCAGGATTACGGTGAAGCTCACTCCTCGATCCATACACCCTTAAGAACTGGGATGACTATAGGTGCCGGGAAGAAACCTTTCACCTCGGGCTTGACCAGGTAGTAGCTTTGGCCAAACCAAAGAGGGAGCCAGGGGGCATCAGCGACGATGGTCTCCTCCACCGCTTGATAAATTTCCCGCCTGCTATCGAAATCGCCTTCCACACGCGCCATCTCCAGCAACTCATCCAGCTCGGGATTGCTGTAGGCGGTATGGTTCTCCCCACTCTCGCTATGAAACAGGAGATCCAGGAAATTCTCAGCATCGGGGTAGTCTGCAACCCAGCCAATCTCAAACGCCTGAAGCCCACCCTCCCTCATGTCATCGCGAAAGGTATCCCATTCCACCCCTTCGATCGCCACGTCAGCCCCCAGATTCTCCTGCCACATCCACGCTATCGCTGTACTAACGGAAGAGACATAAGCACCGGTAGCTACTACAGAGAGGACGATGGGTGGCAGGTTATCGTCGTAGCTTGACTCTGCGATAAGCTGCTGGGCCTTCGCCACATCGTAGCTCAGCCCCTCCAGTTCCTCATTATAGTCCGGCATGCCCGGGGGGAGAATGCCATCGGCCCGCGATACAGTGCCCTTCAGCAATATCTCGATGATCCTGTCTTTATCTACAGCGTGGCAGAAGGCCTGACGCACCTTCTCATCATCGAAGGGGGGCATGGCGGTGTTGAAGCCAATATATGAAACGGAAAGCTCAGGGGCAATCACCAGCTCCTCGCTCAGCGGGTTCGTGGGATCGAGCACCCTTTCGATGTTGGCAGTGCCCACCTGAGTTATCTTGATCTCAGCATTCTCGTACATCATCATCGAGTTGCCACGAAAGTGGAAGGTCACCTCTTCGAGCTCTGCCTGGCCCCGGTAAAAGAGCTCGTTTCGCTCCAGGACTATCCGCTGCCCCTCCTGCCATTGCTTAAGCTTGAAGGGCCCCGTACCATTAGGGTGCCGCCACCAGTCGCCGCCGGACGCCACATTTTCTTCGTCCACCACAAAGGCGGTGGGGTGAGTCAACTTGGCCAGGAAGTAGGCCTTGGGGGCATCGATGGTGATTTCAAGGGTTTTTTCGTCCACCACACGGACCCCGCTAACCTCGTCTGCTTCGCCCCTCAGCTTCTGCTTAACGCCCACAATATCGCCGAGGTAGGCTTCGGCCACTGGAGAGCGTGTCTGCGGGTCAGCGGCACGCTCTATGGAATACTTAAAATCGCTCGCCCTAACCTCCCTGCCGTTATGGAATCTCACCCCTTCACGGAGATGAAAGGTGTAGGTACTGCCATCGGGGCTAATGTCGTAACTCTGGGCAATATCCTCGACTACATTGAGCTCATTATCGAGGGTGACCAGCCCGCTGAAGATCTCCACGATGTAGCTCGCCGAGGCAGCATCAGGGCAACGGGCAGGGTCTAGGGTAGCGGGTTCGGAGCCATAAAGAGTTAAGCCCCCACCGCTAGGCAACCAGCGGCAACTGAAAGCCGCAAACAAAAAGACCATCGCCGCCAGGGCAACGGCAATCCTCATTACTCGCTCTCCCCCCATGCTTCCCCCCACCCTATTACTAATGCGGTTCACCCTCGGTCTAAAATTCACTTCAATCGAGCCTCAATCTGAGGTGAAGCTCCTTGAGCTGCCCCTCCGGTACTTCGGAGGGGGCATCGAACATTACATCCATGGCGCTCTTGTTCTTGGGGAAGGGGATCACATCCCTGATGCTCTCCTCACCGGCGAGGAGCATCACCACCCGATCGATCCCCGGGGCGATGCCGCCGTGGGGCGGGGCACCGTATTCAAAGGCCTCAAGGAGGTGCCCGAACCGCTGTTCAACCTCCGCTTCGCCATACCCCAACAGCTTGAAAATCTTCTCCTGAAGCTCGCGGTCGTGGATCCTGATGCTGCCGCTGGAAAGCTCGCACCCATTGCATACCAGGTCATAGTGCTTGGCGTACACCCTTTCCGGGGCACTGTCGAGGAGGGGAATATCCTCATCCCTGGGAGCAGTGAACGGGTGATGCATCGGTTCCCACCGACCTCCCTCCCCCTTCTCCAGAAGGGGGTAATCGAGGATGTAGCAGAAGACGAGGAGGTTGGGGTCTAAAAGCTCCAGGCGTCGCGCCATTTCCCCACGCAATGCCCCCAGCGCCTCCTCAACCATTTTGGTTTCCCCAGCAATAATTAGGAGGAGGTCTCCCTCCCCGGCCCCAAAACGGCTCGCCAGCTCCCTACTCTGCTCCCTGGTCAGGAACTTATCCAGAACCGACCGCGTCACCTCCTCACCGATGGGCAGAGTGATCAGTCCCTTTGCCCCACAAGCCTGGACAAACTCAGCCAGCTCATCGAGCTGGCGACGGGAGTAATGGGCGCAGCCCGGGGTACATATCCCCCTCACCACCCCCCCCGCATCGAGGGCGGAGCGAAACACGGTGAACTCAGAATGGGCAGCGATGTCCGATAGATCCCTGATCTCCAGCCCGTAGCGCAGGTCAGGTTTGTCCGTCCCATAGCGCTCCATAGCATCACGGTAGGTAAGGCGGGGAAAGGGCTGCAAAACTCGCATCGTGGGGGTGACATTTTCCACCAGGGAGGTGAAAAGCTCCTCCATGAGAACGAGTATGTCTTCCTCATCTATAAAGCTCATCTCCAGGTCGAGCTGGGTGAACTCCGGCTGGCGATCGGCACGCAGGTCCTCATCGCGGAAGCACCGAGCAATCTGGAAATACTTCTCGAAGCCGGCCACCATAAGCAGTTGCTTTAGCTGCTGCGGGGACTGGGGCAGGGCATAGAACTTGCCAGGGTGAACTCGGCTGGGCACCAGATAGTCCCGCGCCCCTTCAGGGGTACTCTTGATCAGGATCGGGGTCTCGATCTCGATAAAGTCCCGCTCATCCAGGAAATCGCGCATGAACTTGATCACCCGATGGCGCAGAAGGATGTTCTCCTTCATCCTGGGGCGGCGCAGGTCGAGATAGCGGTAGCGGAGGCGAAGGTTTTCGTCCACCTCAATATCCTCATTTATATAAAAGGGCGGTGTCTTCGATGGGTTGAGGATCTGGACCTGCTGAGCGATGACCTCGACCTCACCGGTGGGGAGATTTGGGTTCTCCGTTCCCTGGGGGCGCTTCGCCACCTCACCGGTAACCTGCAACACATACTCATGGCGCAGCCTGGTAGCAACCTCGTGTCCCTCCCCCGATACCTCAGGATTGAACACCACCTGCACCAAACCGGCGCGGTCCCTCAGGTCAATGAACACCAGCCCGCCATGATCCCGCCGCCGATGCACCCAGCCGGCAAGGGTCACCCGCTCGCCGATATGCTTTGCGGTTAGCTCGCCACAACTATTAGCCTTAAACATAAAGTCCCTCTAAAGAGCATACCGATTATAGCCTATGGAGCGAGGCTTTTCAATCCAAATTCAGCTTGACTTGCCTATCGCAGAGGGTGTGGACAGCTAATAGAAGAATCTGACGAGGAAGCAATACGCCAATTTGGCGAAGCAGGAGTATCGCGGCACTATGTTAAGGGTGAGTGGGTGCGTGTGAGTGCAACAACGCGAGGGCTATGCAACCGAGCTGGATTCCACTCGAGCGGTTTCTACCTTATAGAGGATTCGCGCGCCGGCACCACGGCGGGTGATTCGC
The DNA here is from genome assembly GCA_030638665.1 of Dehalococcoidia bacterium. Taxonomy (GTDB): domain Bacteria; phylum Chloroflexota; class Dehalococcoidia; order E44-bin15; family E44-bin15; genus E29-bin15. Next base: position 1,725 of record DAOWEF010000041.1, on the reverse strand, counting down.
TTAATGGTGACATCGGAAAGGTTTGTAGAGGTGGTCAGATACTTTTGGGCGGCCCTGCCTATGGGCTGGGCGGCGATAATCGCCCCGGTCGCCGCCATGATGGCCAGCGACAGCCGCTGCCCCCTATTTTTACCCCCCAGCGCAATAAGGCAAGCCACCCCCGCTAATATTCCTGCTACCATAATGTTCGTCCCACAGAGAGGGGACACACCCAGCTCGCGCTCACCATTCTGCAAGCGGTCCAACCCCTCTGTAGCTGCCTCCCGAACCGCTTTACTGGGAACGCTACCATAGATATAAAAGCCGTCAAAGGTAGACCTCCCGATTATCCTTACATTTGAGTCCAGCTTCCTGGTCAGCAGGGAAATAGTAGCGTGCTCCAGGGCATGATTCTGACGCAGGGCTGTAATTAAATCACTCTTCATGCCTCCTCCTTTACATATTGTACCATACCGAGCGCGCTATGAATAGCTAGTGTACTCGTCCAAGTGATCAGTGACACATCACCCCTTGCCCATTGTCCCTGTCATTGCAACCGAAGCGAAGCAGCCTCATTCTTGCGCCCTACACGCCTCGTGCCTGAGATTGCTTCGACCCCCGAGGCTGGCTGGTCGGCCGATGAGTCGGCCTAGGTCGGCGTCCTCGCAATGACAATCGAAGCGTTTGGCTGGGGGCAAGCCTCACCACAGTAAATAAAAGAATCCCTTGCACTAGCGGGAAAGTGTCACCCATTTAATAGCCATTCCCGGATCGCTTTCAAGCGTCGATAAATAAAGAAGCGGATCAGGGATCAGGGCCACCACGATGGCGGGGATGTCAAAGGGGCGAATCCAACATGAATCTGCCCCCAGTTGTCCGCTAACAGGTAACCACCATAGGCCAGGCCAAGGCAATAGACGAAGCGGCCCATAAAAGTGTACATCACGAATTTCCATTCATTTTGCTGCTACTGCATTCGGTTACTACGTCAAATGCATCCATGAAACCCCTAGTCCGTCAACGCACCCTAATTCTTAAGCAATTCCTTTCATCGTAGCCAGAGGCAGTATGAGATGCTATAATGGTTCACAGTTGGTATGTTATGCGACCTGAATGACAGCCTGAGGGTAAGGTGTAAAAACAGTGTTGACGGGGGTGAAGGCACGAGTACATAGGAAAAAAGATGCAGAAATTATCCCTAGAACTAGAGAATTTAATCAAGACTGCTGACCCCGAGGGTATCAAGTTTGGAGCACTTCTTGATATCCTCTCACTGAGGGGATTTGGCTTCCTACTTGTATTGTTATCCTTACCATCGGCGTTGCCCATTCCGGCTCCGGGGTATTCCTCTCCGTTCGCCCTTCTCATTATTCTGTTAGACTTACAGATAATCGCGGGGAGAAGCTCTCCCGTCATACCTCGGCGGCTTCATAGTAAAAAGATTAGTGTAAAAATGGTTGCCTTGATTCAGAAGAGAGGGATTCCCTTTTTGAGGTTGATTGAGAGATTCTCCAAACCGCGCTTTGGAGGCCTGAGCGAGAGAAGACTAACTAGGTTTATTTTAGGGATCGTGATTCTTCCTGTAGCCATTGTTATGCTGATCCCAATACCTTTCACCAATACTGTATTCAGCGGTGCCATTCTCCTTATTGGTATTGGGCTAGCTAACGATGACGAATTGTTCATGCTCGGCGGCGCTCTGGTGGGCTTGACGGCAGCGGCAGTCGTAATAACTTTACTGATAGC
>DAOWEF010000024.1 GCA_030638665.1 Dehalococcoidia bacterium | reverse complement strand
GCCACTTTCGCTCCCCGAACCTGCGGGCGAGGCGATAGGTAGCCTGCACCGCGGCATCGGTGAGGCCAAGCGTCTCCCTGAGCATGGCGATGTCCTCAGGCTCGATCTCATCGTAGCCAATCTCCACCACGAAGTCGGTGGAGACCTTGCGCCTTCGGGCGCCCTCCTCATCGAGGGTAAAAACCGCCACCTTGGAGGGGAAGAGCTGCTTTAGCGCCTTCACCTTCCGCCCCTCCTCGCTGGTGCCCTCCCAGCCATACTCGCTGTGCATGTCGAAGACCAGGTTGACCGCCGCCCCCTCCTGTAATATGCCGATGAGGATTAGCCTTGCCAGGAAGGTCTTCCCGGTGCCGCTCTTGCCGAAGATGCCATTGGAGCGCTTCACCAGCTCTCCTGGATCGAGGCGTACCTTGGTCTCCATGTCGAGCGGGGTGCCAATATAGAATTGCTTTTCCTCCACCTGCCCGAATACCCGCTCCACATCCTGCTCGCTGGCCTCGCGAACCACGGAGAAGTGAGTGGGCACGGTCTTCACCGGCTGGGGACCCTCGAGGAGGCTCAGGGCATCGCCCCCGATGGTGAGCGATGGCAGGATATGGAGCCTGCCGAAGGTGCTCGTCCCGGAGAGAACCTCGGCGATAAACGGGTCGGAGACATCAGGGGGCATGGTCATAAGCCTCTGGTCGATAGCATCCAGGGTGACATCGGTGATCATGCCGAAAAAGCGCCTTTTCTCCCCCTCAATGGTTACATAGCGGCCAACGGCAATGTCTTCAACCGAGATAGCGCCATCGAGCCTGACCTCAACACCCCTGGCCAGCGAGCCTGAGACAACGATGCCCAATCTCCCCTCCTCCATCACTTTTTCGTCCTCCCGAGGCTAATATTCAGCCTGTTTATCACTTTTTCGTCCTCCCGTGGCTAGTATTCGACCTGTTTACCACCTTTTCGCCCTCCCGAGGCTAATATTCGGCCCGTTTACCACTTGACCCTCCTCAGGATGGTATTCAGCCTATTTGTCTCGCCGCCCAGGAGCACCGCCAGTTCCTTTCCCGCCCTGACCAGGAAATCCTGGGGGTCCTGTTGTGCCGCAGCGGCATGGCGAACCGAGGCCGCGATTAACTCGTCAGCTTGTACCCCGGCGGTGACCAGTATGCTAAGAAAATCAAGCGATTGGCTGAACTGTACAGCCTCCTCCGGCTCGCACAGGTATACAAAGCTGTGGATTCGGGCCGGCCGCGGTGGCAGGTAATGATGCAGCCTCTCGCCCTTTTTGCTCTCTCCGCCTCCCCCACCCTTTTCGCTCTCCCTACCCCCCACACCCTCCCGGTGGCCCACCACCAGGGCGGTAAAATCGGTGCGCAGGAGCTTCTCCAGCTGGGGGCTGGCGCGGTAGATATCCTCCTCCTCGTCCTCCTCCCGCCCCCGGGCAATGGGGCGCCGCCCCGGCTCGATGCTGGTGGTGGCAGCGCCTGAGACCACGCCGTAGATCTCCACCTCCCCCTCCCTGGTCTTCACCAGGCTGCCGAATGGGGGAGGCAGGTGCAGCTCATAGCACTGTGCCGTAAACTCGCTGGTCGAGGCTTGGATTACTTCACCGATTTTGGAAGACAAATTTATTCTCCCGGTTTACCCTTTGACTCCGTGTAGGCTCAAGCCGATCACACCGATAAGTATGAGCCCATGAAAACCATTTTGGGGACGGTCACCGGTTCCTTGAAGTAAAGTATACCGATCGCCGCGATTAAAGCCAGTCCTACGCCAGCCCATATAGCATAAGTAAGGCTCAGATCGATGGTTTTGAGGGCGTATATAAAAGCAGTGAAAGAGAGACCGTAGAAAACGAATACCAACACGGATGGCACCATCTCCTTGAAGCCGCCTGAAAGCTTCATACAGGTAGTGCCAGCCACTTCAAGAACAATCGCCAGCGCCAATAGAAACCAACCCATCTAATCAACCCCCTTTCCGAGAGCTAAGCATTTGGGCGAACGGAATAAGCCGCAAAGCCCGTGTCTGGGTAAGTTATATCCGAGTGCCGTTTATCAGCGCCGGCCCCCACCGCCAGGGCCTTCGGTACGAGGACGAGCCTCACTAACGGTAATGACTCGTCCTTTCAACTCCTTGTCGTTCAGCTCGGCGATCGCGGCCTCGGCTTCAGCCTTTTCGGCCATCTCCACAAATCCGAATCCTCTCGATACGCCGCTGTATTTGTCGGTGATGATCTTGGCGGATGTGACCTGCCCGAAGGCTTCAAAAGCCTCCCGCAACTCCTCCTCGGTGAGCTCGTGTGCTAGGTTGCCGCAGTAGATATTCATTCTACCCTCCTTTTTATTTTCCCTGAACAGTTATACCGTAATTTCGCCTATTTAACCACCCCCTCAGATATCCTTGGACAGCCTGATGAACTCGAACTCCTGTCCATCGACCACGGTTCCGCGCGGCTCGCCCGCGGCATTCATCCCAAACCTCTTGTAGAATCTGATGGCACCTTCATTATCCGTTTCCGCATCCACCTCAAGTTTTGTTGCCCCTGCCTTTCTGGCTGCTTCTTCAGTACGTGATAGAAGGCTAGTGCCCAGCCCCCGGTTCCTGAACTCGGGGTAAACGGCCACGCACGCGATATAGAATGTGCCATCGTCGATTTTGCTTAGGACATACTCAGCCCATTGCAGGTGTCGCATTTGGGTAAAGAACTTAATTTTCATATATCTAATCGTCAGCAAGGACGATTTAGTTGACTGCTTCTTTTTCAATATCCAATCATAGGCGAGGATCGTGCCAACGTTTTCCCCGTTGACCTTCACAAAATGCGCATGTTCGAAGCCGAGAAGATTACGTTTATAGCGGAAGCAATTTCTAGTAACCTTCTCGTGAGTACCGGCAAAAAGTGCGGGGGCATACTCCGGAGCAGCTATGACAAAGAGCCTGGCGAAGTCCTCGGTATCCTCTGGTACTCTAGCCGGGACGATACTGTGTTCAGCCATATTTTTCGCTCATTTTTTAGCGCTCTACCTTACATACCTGCGCTTTGTGAAGCGTACAGCAAACGCGCTATTATAGTTTAAACTTGCCCTTGAAATATTTATCCTTCACGCTTTTCGCCTTGGTTTCTGCCCATGCTTCCAGGCCCATCCTCTTTATCAAACACAGATTAAAAACCTTGGTATTATGCGGCACCTGGGATGCCATATCCGCATATGGATGGAGATAGTCACACGGGAAATCGGAGCAGT
>DAOWEF010000034.1 GCA_030638665.1 Dehalococcoidia bacterium | reverse complement strand
CTTCGATAAAGCAAGGCGGATTGCCAATGAGGTCGCGGATTATATGCGCAGCCACGGGCCATTTGAGCCACACAGGCTACCTCTGGAGGAGATGGAGTATACTACCATGCCCCAGGTGGTGCGGAAGCTGGAGGGGAGATTCGTCGACCTTTGAGCATGTCAAAGCTTCTGCTGGCAACAAAAAACCCGGCTAAGGTGCGGGAATACTGGCAGCTACTTCAGGAGATACCATATGAAATCGTCACCCTTGCCGAGGAGGGCATTGATCAGGCGGTTGATGAGACCGAGGCTACCCTGGAGGAGAATGCTGCCCTTAAGGCTAAAGCCTACGCATCCCTGAGCAATCTGCTCACCCTGGCCGATGACTCGGGACTGGAGGTGGATGCGCTTGGCGGGGAGCCTGGTGCTCTCTCTGCCCGCTTTGCCGGTGAAGGAGCCTCGGATAAGGTGCGAATCGACTACCTGCTGGCCAAGCTTTCGGGCATCTCTTGGGAGCAAAGGACCGCTCGCTTCCAGTGCATGATCGCTATCGCCTCACCTGATGGAGAACTGGCACTCTGCCAAGGAGAGTGCCAGGGCATCATCGCGTTTGAACCAAAGGGCGATAACGGCTTCGGATATGATCCCATCTTCTATCTTCCCGAGCTGGGAAAGACCATGGCCGAGCTATCTATGGATGTGAAAAACAAGGTAAGCCACCGGGGGCTGGCGGTCAAGAAGGCGCGCCGTATACTGGAACAGCGAGTAGTTTAACTGAAACCACGATTGTATGATTAACCACAGCGAATGATGAGGAAGCTCCGAAAAGCTCAAAAAAGCGAATCAAGAGAAAAAAAGGCCATGCAGAGTTAGATAAAGATGACTGGGCTTTCCGATTCCTTTCAGCGACCCATTAACTACCTGAGAATATCGGTCACCGATCGCTGTAACCTGCGCTGTATCTATTGTATGCCCTCTGGGGGCATTACGCACTTGCCCCACAGGGAGGTCCTGCGCTATGAAGAGATCCAGGCAGTGGCTCAGGCAGCAGCCACTCTGGGCATAAATAAATTAAGGCTCACCGGGGGCGAGCCCCTGGTAAGAGCAGAATTGACTCGCCTGGTGCAAATGCTCTCACGGATCGCTGGCGTCGATGATATTGCACTAACTACCAATGGGGTGCTGCTCAGACAATATGCCGCCTCCCTCAAGGAGGCGGGGCTGAGGCGAGTCAACGTGAGCCTCGATACGCTTAAGCCGGAGAGGTTTAAACGGGATACCCGGCGCGATCGGCTGGAGGATGTTCTAGATGGCATGGCGGCAGCAAAAGAGGCAGGGCTTGAGCCAGTCAAGGTGAACGTTGTAGTTATGCGGGGGATAAACGATGACGAGGTGCTGGACTTTACCCGCCTGACCATTGAGGAAGGGTGGCATGTCCGCTTTATCGAGCTTATGCCTTTTGCCAATGGAGCAAGCCTTCAATTTGTCCCCACAAGAGAGATCGAGGAGCGCCTCCGTTCCCTAGGGACATTGGAGCCTTGCCTGTCCAGCCAGGGCAATGGTCCTGCCAAATACTTCCGATTTCCTGGGACAAAGGGTACGGTAGGCTTTATCAGCCCCCTTAGTGAGCACTTTTGCTTTGACTGCAACCGGCTGCGCCTCACGGTAGATGGAAAGCTTCGCCCCTGCCTCCTGAGCGATGATGAGGTGGACCTTAAAACTATCCTGCGCCGAGGCGCTTCGGCTGAGGAGCTCAAGGGGTTGATTCAGCAAGCGGTAGCCGCCAAACCGGAGCGCCATTACCTAATGGAAGGGGTTTTACCCACAGGGCGAGCGATGTGCCAGGTGGGAGGTTAGATGGAACCAACTAGGATGGTGGACGTGAGCGAGAAGCCACCGACTACTCGGGCGGCGGTTGCTAAGGGCGTGGTGGTAATGAAACCTGCCACCCTCTCCCTGCTGAAAGAGGGAAAGCTGCCGAAGGGGGAGGCTCTCGCGGTGGCTCAGGTGGCGGGGATAATGGCAGCGAAACAGACCTCTAACCTTATCCCCATGTGCCACCTGTTAATGCTCGATGAGGTAAAGGTGGAATTCGAATTCGTCACGGAAGGTGTGGAGATCACCGCACGGGTTAAGTGCAGCGGGAAGACCGGGGTAGAGATGGAGGCGCTTACCGCGGTGGCGGTGACCGCTTTAACCATCTATGATATGTGTAAGGCAGTTGAGCGGGGGATTAGGATCGAGAGGATCCGCCTGGCAAGGAAGAGCGGCGGCAAGAGCGGAACCATCGTCCTTGAATAGCCTTTAAGTTATCCCGAAATACCTCAACCGAGCCACCCTGCATCTTTTATTCGTATCTCTCTTTCCACACCCGTGTAATACTCTGCTAAATTATCTCTTCTTTCAGCTGCTCAGTAAAGCACGTTATTTGCCCACCTTTCTTGGCAAGCAGTTTGTGATATGTTACCCTATCTCAGGTTAAAGACGAGGAAACCATGGCAGTTAGGGAAATATTCTGGAACATTGAGCCTTACGGAATAATCCTCTACTTTTTACTCATCCCCCTGGCAGCAATCCTGATATACTCTGTTTACCGGCGCTATCGCCTGTGGCGCTTAGGCCAGCCGGAGAACAGGTTCGATAACCATCCGAAGCAGATATGGTCCTTTGCGATCACCGGCATCGTGGATGGCCTCATTCATCGGCGCTTCCTTAGAGACCCCTACCCTGGGCTAATACACTTCCTCATCTTCTGGGGAGCAGTTGTCTTTCTGTTGGCAGCATTTTTAGATTTCCTGTCCCACTACGCATTTGAGTTCATGCATGGGGCAACATATTTGGGTATCTCTTTTACCGTGGACGTCCTCGGTATAGCAGTGCTTCTCGGGGTAATTATCGCCGCCTACCGCAGATATATTCAAAGACCTGACAGGTTGGACAATAAACCGGAGAACGCGATTGCCCTCACACTCATTTTTATCATCGTGTTCACCGGCTTTATTATCGAGGGGCTGCGCATTGCCTACTTCACCGCCAACCCGCTAGCATTCCAGGAGATATATCCGGCGATCGGCCCCTACGACACCTCTTGGGCAGTTTGGTCGCCTGGGGGATGGGTCTTGGCCAAGATGTTTGGTGGCGTCTCCTCAGGTGCACTGTTGGTAGCTCATAGAAGCCTGTGGTGGTTCCATACCATTCTCTCACTGGGGGCCATAGTCTATGTCGCCCTCACCTGGACCCCGCTGGCTCACATCGTTATCGGCCCGTTTAATGTTCTTTTTCGCTCCTCCCGTCCTAAGGGTGCCCTGGCGCCTGCTGAACTGGGAGAGGCCGAGACATTTGGGGTTGACAGGATCAGTGGGTTCACCTGGAAACAGATCTTCGATCTAGATGCCTGCACTAGATGCGGCCGCTGCCAGGACATCTGCCCGGCCTACCTCAGCGGGAAGGCACTTTCACCGAAGAAGTTGATCCAGGATCTTAAGCAGCACTGGCTAGATGTAGGCCCCGGCCTGGTAAAGGCCAAGGCTGGCGGCAATGAAGGCAATCCGGGTGAAAATGGCGTCTCCATGATCGGCGATGTGGTAACCGCCGAAGTAATTTGGGATTGCACCACCTGCCGCGCCTGTCAAGAGGTCTGCCCCGTCTTTATCGAACATATAGATAAGATAATCGACATGCGCCGCAACCTGGTGCTGGAGCGGGCCGAGATGCCGGAAACCGTGGAGATGGCACTACGGTGCATTGAGGAGAGGGGACATACCTGCAAGGGTACCACTGCCTGCAGAACCGACTGGTGTGGCGATATAGAGGGAGCCAAGCTCCTCTCCGAGGATCAGGATGTCGAGATTCTCTACTTTGTCGGCTGTTCCGCTGCTCTCGAGGACCGTAATATGAAGGTCTCAGCGGCCTTCGGCAGGATTCTCCAGGCAGCGGGGGTCAAGTTTGGGGTTCTTGGTGAGGAGGAGAGCTGCTGTGGCGAGCCAGCGCGCCGCATGGGCAACGAATACCTGTTCCAGCTACAGGCGATGAAGAATATCGAGACCTTTAAACGCTACGGCGTAAAGAGGATCGTGGTTACTTGCCCTCACGGCTATAACACTTTAAAGAACGAATACCCACAGTTCGGCGGCGAGTTTGAGGTGGTTCATCATTCGCAGTATATAGCTGAGCTGATCCAGCAAGGACGACTCAAGCTGAAGAATAACTTAGCCGAGAAAATCACCTATCACGATGCATGTTACCTGGGCCGCCACAATGACACCTACAATGAGCCCAGGCGGGTCGTTAAAGCCATCCCAGGGGCTCAGTTCACCGAGATGGCGCGCCGTCGCAGCAGGAGCTTCTGCTGCGGCGCAGGCGGTGGGCATATGTGGATGG
>DAOWEF010000012.1 GCA_030638665.1 Dehalococcoidia bacterium | reverse complement strand
TCAAAAATAATATACCATGCTAAAGACTTGTTAGCAAGAAGTGAAGGGGGTGATGACTATGCCCATAGTGAGGGTAGAGATGTGGCCGGGGAGGACTCAGGCGCAAAAGGCGGAGCTGGCCAGGGTTATCACCGAGGCGATGGTCACCATTGCCCATACCACCCCGGAGTCCACCATCGTAATCTTTGACGATGTGGCAAAGGAGAACTGGGCTGTTTCTGGGGCCCTCGCCTCCCAGTCGCCATAGATAGAAAGATTGGGTTGCGTTGACAAGCTTGACATTGATGCCTCGCTATGCTATGGTATCTTAATTTTTGGGCCGCTAGCTCAACGGTAGAGCAACTGACTCTTAATCAGTGGGTTACAGGTTCGAATCCTGTGCGGCTCACTACTATAGAGTTCGGGGCTCACGCGAAGCCATATCAAGGTGCTTGTAGACATGGAGAAACACACCAAGCCGCTCTCCTCAGTTAGCTGAGGAGCTAAGTTGGCATAAATAGAAGCTGGTCTTATTTTTACTTCGATATTAATGAGGGGCGGAGGGGGCGGGAGTTCGACAAAGGGGGAAGTGTCGGAACTGGTAGACGAGCATGACTTAGGATCATGTGCCTTCGGGCGTAGGAGTTCGAATCTCCTCTTCCCCACGAAAGGGGGCCTCATGCCAAAAAGGTCTCAGGTCAGTGACCTGGCTCCGGTTATTGCCTCTGGTAAATCTAACAGGGAGGGATAAGTATGGTAGAATCAATGATTGGTCCAGATACCATGAAGAAGATAGTGGTAAATATAATGGGGTTGGTCTTTGCCATCTTGGCGTTCGTCGGTATGCTCATGATAGTTTTCACCTCCATCAGCCCCACGTTCCATGCCCATCTCTGGCCAGCGCTCCTCAGCGTAGGGTTTGCTGGCGCCTGGCTTACGGCAAAGGGTAAGGGTACTAAGATGAGACTTGCTAGCATCGCCTTTCTGGCAGCGCTGTGGATTCTGCTCAACTCGATTATGGGCTGGGTTGAACCCGCCGAGGGCTCAATACAAGCCATATTCTTAACGCCATCCAAGATGGCACTCTCAGCGACGGGAGCGTTTCTCATCGTCTTTGGCTCTCTTGCAGGAATTTTAGGAGCCAAGAAGTAACCAGATAGAGCAAGCGCTGCGCTTTTTTATAAAGAAGCTTTCCGGCACGGGTGCTGGAAGGCTTCTTTTTTCATCCTTCACAGCCTTATGCTTAGCGGAATTTGAGGTTTTGGCAAAACCGGCCCGATTTCATAATTGCAACCGTATGGTTAGAGTAATTGAAGAGCTTGAGATTAGCCTTGCTGTATGCTAGGATGCTGCTATGGAGCAGCGCCACATCAGGAACTTCTGCATCATCGCCCACATCGACCACGGCAAGTCCACGCTGGCCGACCGTCTCCTTGAACTCACCGGCACCATCAGCGAGCGGGAGATGCGAGAGCAGTTCCTCGACCAGATGGAGCTGGAGCGGGAGCGGGGGATCACCATCAAGGCTCAGGCGGTGAGGATGAGCTATATAACCTACGATGGCGTTGAGTATCAGCTCAACCTTATCGATACCCCGGGGCATGTCGACTTCACCTATGAGGTCTCCCGCAGCCTGACCGCCTGTGAAGGGGCGCTATTGGTAGTCGATGCCGCTCAGGGGATCCAAGCACAAACCCTGGCCAATGTCTATATCGCCCAAGAAAATAACCTGACCCTGATCCCTGTGGTCAACAAGATCGATCTGCCCAATGCAGAGCCTGAGAAGGTGGCCAAGGAGCTGGAGAGTATCATCGGCTTCCTAAGTAGCGAGGTCATCTTTGCCTCAGCCAAGGAGGGGATGGGGACTAAGGAGGTCCTGGAGGCCATCATCCAGAGGATCCCTCCCCCTAAAGGGAAGTCTGAGGGCCCACTGCGCGCGCTTATCTTCGACTCGAAGTACGATCCCTATAAAGGGGTGATCGCCTATCTGCGGGTGGTCGATGGGGTAGTCTCTAAAGGGAGGCAACTCCGGCTGATGTCGACGGGGAGACCCATTGAGTCACTGGAGATTGGCGTGTTTAAGCCTGGGCTAACCCCGGTGGCGCGCCTCATCTCAGGTGAGGTTGGCTACATTGCTACCGGGCTTAAGAGCGTTGGGGAGTGTCGGGTGGGCGACACCATTACCCTGGAGGAGAGGGGTGCCGTGGAGCCACTTCCCGGCTATCGCCCCGCCAAGCCCATGGTCTTTGCCGGCATCTACCCTCTGGTGGGTGACGATTACAATGACCTTCGTGAGGGGCTGGAGAAGCTCAGTCTTAACGATGCCGCCCTGTCCTTCGAGCCAGAGACCAGCGCAGCACTGGGCTTCGGCTTCCGTTGCGGCTTTCTGGGCACCCTTCATATGGAAATCGTTTGTGAGCGGCTCAGGCGCGAGTATGGGCTCGATCTGCTGGCCACTGCCCCCAGCGTCGAATACCAGGTCACCAAAGACGATGGCATTGAGATCACGGTATCTAACCCCTCAAAGATGCCCCCCAGCGGGGAGATCGCGGAGCTGCGGGAGCCATGGATGTCCGTTAGCATCATTACCCCTGTCAGGCATATCGGCAGCGTGATGGAACTATTGAAAGAACGGCGAGGCGATTATCGGGGAATGGAGTATTTCGTGAAGGAGGTGTCGCAGCCTCAGAACGCAGTCGCTGCTCACCGAGTGCTGCTCCAGTACGATGTCCCCCTGGCTGAGATCATCGTCGATTTCTATGACCAGCTTAAGTCGCGTACTCAGGGCTACGCCTCCATGGACTATATATTCGCCGCCTATCTGCCAGCGAAGCTGGTCAAGCTGGAGATATTGGTGAACAACCAGCCTGTCGATGCCTTTTCATTCATCGTACCGCAAGAGCGGGCCTACCGGCAGGGGAGGGAACTGGTACATAAATTGCGCAAGCTAATCCCCAGGCAGAATTTCGAGGTCGCCATTCAGGCGGCCATCGGGCAGAAGGTCATCGTCAGGGAGAATATAAAGGCCTACCGCAAGGACGTGATCGCCAAGTGCTACGGGGGCGATGTCACCAGAAAGCGCAAGCTCCTGGAGAAACAATCAGCGGGTAAGAAGCGCATGAAGATGGTGGGCAGAGTGGAGGTCCCCCCGGAGGCCTTCGTGGAAGTGCTTAAGCTTTAGTCCCCGGATTTTTCGAAAAACTTCTTCAGATATTCCCTGAAATCGGCTCCCATTCCGGGGTGGCGTAGGCCCAGTGATACCGATGCCTTAAGTAAGCCCAATGGCTTGCCAGCATCGCAATATGTTCCGTCAAAAGCATAGCCATAGATCGCTTGCTGCTTGAGAAGGAGCACCAGGCCATCGGTGAGCTGAATCTCTCCCCCCTTGCCTGGTGGGGTGACCCTTAGCGCTGCGAAGATCTCAGGGGTGAGAATATATCTACCCAGTATTGCCAGGTCCGAGGGCGCTTCCTCGGGCGCGGGCTTTTCTACCATATCCAGGATCCGATATACCCGCTCCGACACTTGCTGTGGCTTAACCATGCCGTATCTTCTGGTATCCTCCTTTGCCACCCGCCGGAGGGCGATCACGCTCCCCTGATGTTGCCTGTATACCTCCAGCATCTGCTTCATGAGGGGAGGCTCGGTATCGAATATGTCATCGGGCAAAAAAACGGCAAATGGCTCATCGCCCACAAGCTCTCTGGTGGCAAGGATCGCATGCCCCAACCCCCGCGGCTCCTCTTGCCTGACGAAGCGAATATTGGCCAGCGCGGAGATGCGCCGCACCTCTTCTAGCAGCTCACTTTCCCCCTTTTGCTGAAGCATGGATTCCAGCTTAACGTTCCGCTCGAAGTGGTCCTCAATCGCGCTTTTCCCTGAGGAGGTTACAATAATGACCTGCTTTATGCCCGAGGCCACAGCCTCCTCCACGACGTGCTGGATCAGGGGCTTATCCGCCAGGGGGAGCATCTCCTTAGGGATGGCCTTGGTTGTCGGCAGAAACCTTGTTCCCCAGCCTCCCGCTGGTATTACCGCCTTACGGATCTCAATCACTCTCTCATTCTACACGAAGCCCTCCCCTATAGGCAAGGTTTCGAGGAGGCTTGACAACGAATCATGTGTGAGCTAGTATCTGAGCGAGGTCGTGCTAGGCGGGGAGCTAGCGGTGCCCTGTACCCGCAATCCGCTATAGCGGGGCGGAACTCCCTCTCGAGGTCTTGAGCCTTTTGGGACTGCCTTTTTTAAGTGGCGTTGAAGGCCGGGTCTTGCGCGGCAGAAGGCTATGAACCCCGTCAGGTCCGGAAGGAAGCAGCGGTAAATAGCGGCTTCTGGGTGCCGCAAGGTTGCCTGGTCAGAGCTGGCTGACAGGGGTAAGCCAGAGGGCGGGGTCGACAGCGGGTGCACGGCCTTTTTTCATCTTTTCGTCCAATTTTCATTCAATAATGGTGGCGATTTTCTGGAGCAAGTGCATAGGCGATAAAGATGAAGAAGCGTTCCATGAACCACGCCCCATAAAGGGCGAAAAAAAGGATAGCGGGTTGCTCCTCAATCAAACCAAGAGGGAACTTCGTCGTCTCGACCTTCGCGCCAAAAAGGGGCTGGGACAGCACTTCCTGGTCGATGAGCGGGTACTCAGGAGACTGATCTCGGCAGCAGAGCTCACCCCCAGCGATACCGTGGTTGAGGTGGGGCCCGGCTTGGGTATATTGACCAGGGAGCTGGCGAAGGGAGCAGGCCGGGTTATCGCCATCGAGATCGATACCAGGATGGCTGCCGCCCTCCAGGAAACTTTCGCCCTTTGGCCCAATGTCACCATAATCAATACCGATATCCTGGAGCGTGACCCGGCATCACTGTTAGGTGTTGCAACCCACTATAAGGTGATAGGCACCCTCCCTTACTATATCGCCACCGCGGTGCTGCGCCATTTTTTAGAGGCCCAGATTAAGCCTCATTCTATAGTAGTCACCCTGCAAAAGGAGGTAGCTCAGGCGATAGTAGCCCCGCCCGGCAAGATGAGCTTACTTAGCGTGAGCGTGCAACTTTACGGCAAGCCCGCCATCGTGGACTACGTCCCGGCGCAGAGCTTCCACCCCCAGCCAAAGGTGGACTCCGCCATTGTGCGCATCGACCTATACCAGAGCCCCTGTGTGGCAGTGGCGGATGAAGCCAAATTCTTCAGTGTGGTGCGCGCCGGTTTTTCAGCGCCCCGCAAGCAACTGCGCAATTCCCTGGCGCTGGGTCTTGAGATGGCGCCGGGGTGGGCCGCAGCCCTGCTGGAGGAAGCGGGGATAAGCCACAAGCGACGCGCTGAGACACTAAGCCTTGAGGAGTGGGCCAGGGTTCACCGGGTGTTTTTTCAAACTTGACTACGGCCTTATTAGGGGAGACGCCATAGATCAATTCGGAGTCGCTCTGTCTGAAGAGACGTTCAAGAAGTGCGAAAAAATCGATGCTAACCGTATCTGCCTATGCAAAGATCAACCTGACCCTTGAGGTGCTGGGTAGACGTGCCGATGGCTACCACGAGGTTGCCACCGTCCTCCAGGAGATCGACCTCAAAGATACGCTTTCCTTTGAGTCTTTCACCAAACATCGTGGAATAACCCTGGATTGCCGCCATCCCGAATTGGAATTTTCCCAACCCTCCGAAAAGCTTAAAAAAACCGCTGTCCCTGCGGAGCCGGCCAAGGAGAAGCGAGCAACACCCAAAAAGTATAAAAAATCCTCAAATCTGGTGCTGGAGGCGGCGAAGTTGCTTCAGGAAGAAGCTGGCTCACGGCAGGGGGCGGCAATCTCCATTAAAAAGGGCATTCCGATCGCCGCAGGACTGGGGGGTGGTGCCAGCGATGCCGCGGCGACCCTGCGAGCTCTCAATGAGCTTTGGGAATTGAGCCTGTCGCTGGATCAACTGCTGCGGTTGGCATCGAGGCTCGGCTCCGATATAGCCTTCTTTCTCTTCGGAGGCACTGCCCTCGGGGAAGGGCGCGGCGAGCGGGTTAGCCCGCTACCCCCTTTCCCACCTTCATGGGTAGTGCTCTTCAGGCCACCCGTTGCTGTTCCTTCAAGTAAAACGGAGCGCCTCTATGCCTCCCTGGATCCATCCCACTTTAGTGAGGGGCAATTCACCAAGAGAATGGTTTCGTTACTTCGTCAGGGAGGTGAGCCCCTACCATCCTCTTTTTGCAACACCTTCGAGAGGATTGCCCCTACCGCCTATGCCGGGCTAGAGGGGCATTGGCAGCGTTTTTGCGCACTGGGCGCCGACAATGTTCACCTCGCCGGCTCGGGCCCCACCCTTTTCACCATGGTGAGGGGTAAGGCTCAAGGAGAGGGGCTATATCGCTCCCTGAGAAGGGAGGGGCTGGAGGCTTATCTTGTTCAGACCATGGCGCGGCGTTAACACTCCTTTGGCCAGCCTACTCCGTCGCATCTACCGGCTAATGGAGCTGAGCGGGACGAAGAGGTGGCTGCTGTTAGCTGTTATCGTTGTCTTGATCGCTCTCCTTTGCTATGCCATCTTTCGCCTCACGACATATTTTGAAGGGTTTGAGCAGTACGGCTATCTCGGCGCCTTCCTGATAGCATTTATCTCCAGTATCACCATATTTTTTCCAATACCTGGTATCGTCGTAATACTAGCCATCGCAGCCAACCCTGCCTTCAACTGGTCTCTGGTAGCACTGGCAGCGGGAATTGGTGGGGCGCTGGGGGAGTTTACGGCATACCTTGCTGGTTACGGTGGAGCGGTGGTCATCGCTCCCAAGCAATCTAGGTGGTATAAAAGGGCGGAGAACTGGATGAGGCGCTACGGGAGTGCGACCATATTTATCTTCTCCCTCACCTGGCTTCCTTTCGACGTCGTAGGCGTTGCCGCCGGAGCATTGCGGTTCCCCTTCTGGAAATTCCTGCTGGCTACCCTGGCAGGGCGCCTGCCGCGGACGTTTCTCGAGTGCTATTTGGCCTATTTGGGATGGGAAGTATTGGGCGGGCTGGCGTGGTGGATCTGGGTTATCATCGGTGTTGGTGTTGCAGTTATTATCGGGGGTATCATAATAACATGGCGGCGCCAACGGGCATGAAAATGATTTGCATGGTACTATAGACCGATATGCGACATACCATATCAAAGGCGATGCTATATCGTTCCCTTAAAAGGGAGGGGTGGGAGTTTTATCTTGTTACGACCACGGCGTAGCGTTAACACACTCTTAGCTAGATTAGTTCGTCGCATCTCCCGGCCAATGGAGCTAAGCGGGAGGACGAGGTGGCTGCTGGGAGCTGCAATGGTTATCTCGGTTGTGTCCCTTTGCTATGCCATCATTCGCCTCTGGCCATATTTGGAAGGGTTTGAGCAGTATGGCTATCTCGGCGCCTTCCTGGTGGCATTTATCACCAGCATCACTATTATGTTCCCCTTACCCGGTTTCGCCATCATTGGGGTCATCGCCATCAATCCTGACTTGAACTGGGCTATAGTGGCACTGGCGGCGGCTATCGGTGGAGGGCTGGGGGAATTTACCGCATACCTTGCCGGTTACGGTGGGGCGGCAATCATCACTCCCAGGCAGTCAAAGTGGTATAAAATGGCGGAGGGCTGGATGGAGCGCTACGGGACTGCGAGCATATTCCTCTTCGCCCTTACCCCGCTTCCTTTCGACATCGTGGGCATCGCCGCCGGAGCACTGCGGTTTCCCTTCTGGAAATTCATTCTGGCGACCATTGCGGGACGCCTGCCTAAGACGTTCATTGGGGTCTATTTGACCTATTTGGGGTGGGTACTATTACAGCCCTATTGGCACTTGTGGAGCGAGCTGGCGTGGTGGTTCTGGATGATCGTCGGTGTTTGTATCGCGGTTATTATCGGGGGCAGCATATTAATATGGCGGCGCTGGCAGGCTGGGAGATGATTTGCACAGTGGTATCGGTCGATATGGGACATGGCGTTGCTAAAACCGAAGCGAAGCTGGCAGGATAGTTTGGATGGATGATACCTTTGTTTCCCTTGACCTGGAGACCACAGGGCTGGACCCATCACGCGATGAGATTATTGAGATCGGGGCGGTCAAGTTTCGTGGTAATGAGCTGGTGGACACCTTTCACACCATGGTGAAGCCCTATCGCCCGTTGCCCTATCGCATCCAAATACTCACCGGCCTCACCCCCCGAGATATAGAAGCCGCCCCACCGCTAGCGGTGGTTCTCGGCACCCTGGTCCCCTTCCTTGGCGACCATCCTATTATCGGGCAGAGCGCCGCCTTCGACCTCGGCTTTCTTTCCCAAAAGGGGGTTAGCCTAGAAAACAGAATCTATGATACCTTGGAGCTGGCCACCATCCTGTTGCCTACGCTTTCCGATTACCGCCTCTCTACGATAGCCGAGGAGCTTGGCATTTCCTCCTCCATTCGCCACCGCGCCCTTCCCGACGCGACAACGGCCAAGGATGTATTTCTGGCACTCCTCGATAAAGCCCGGGCTCTGGACACCTCTATCATTGCTGAGCTCGATCGGCTGAATGAGGGGATTGATTGGCCACTGGCTCACCTCTTTCGCCAGATAGCGGGGGGGAAGCTGGGGGATGTCTTTTCTGCGACGGGTGAATTGGCGCTCAATGTCCTTGGTCAAGCGCGCGAAAAAGAGGAGCGCCTTACCCCCCTAACCGAGAGAAAGCCTTTGGACCTAGAGGAGCTTACTCGAATACTGGGGAGTGAAGGCATGGTGGCACGGGCCCTACCCCAATTCGAGCATCGCCCGGAGCAGGTGGCGATGATGCAGGCGGTGGCAGTGTCGCTGAACAAAGGTGAGCGCCTCATCGTGGAGGCAGGCACGGGAACGGGCAAGTCCATCGCCTACCTCCTGCCGGTCATCTTCTTCGCCCTGGATAATGGTGTTCCTGTAATCATCTCCACAAACACCATAAACCTTCAGGAGCAACTGATGAGCAAGGACATCCCCGACCTGGCAAGGGCGCTGGAACAAGGATCCCTCCGCTATACGCAGCTTAAAGGGCGAAATAACTACCTCTGTCTCCGGCGCTGGAATTTGCTAAGAAGGGGCCAGGCCCTCTCCCTGGAGGAGGCCAGGCTTATGTTGCGCACCCTGGTTTGGCTGACAACCACCTCGACCGGGGATCGGGCGGAACTCAGCCTCAAAGGAGATGAACTCCCCATCTGGAATCGGGTCTGCGCCCAGGCAGAGAACTGCCTTGGAGTCCAGTGCCCGTATCAGAGGCGAGGGCATTGCTTCCTCTATCGGGCGAGGAGGAAGGCGGAGGGGGCTCATCTTATCATTGCGAATCACGCCCTGCTACTCTCCGAGATCGCCAGCGGGAGCAATGTCCTGCCCGAATATAGCCATCTTATCATCGATGAGGCGCACCATCTTGAGGAGGAGGCCACGGAGCAATGGGGCTTTGAGGTGAGGGAGCGCGACCTGGGTGGCTATCTAAATCTATTGAGCGAAAAAAGCGAGGGGGTGGCGGGGGAGCATTATGCTGGGCTTCTTTTCGAGCTGGGCGGCCACTTCAGGGGGAGTTCCCTTTCGCCATCTCGCCAAAAGGAGATAGAGGAGTTAGCTCAAAGCATTCATCGCATTGTCGAACACGGCCGAGACCGCGTACTTGAGTTCTTCGACGTCCTGTGGCTTTTCCTGCAGGCTCATGCGGAGGATCAGGGGGAGTATGAACATCGGCTGCGCCTTACTAGGGCGGTGCGCCGCCAGCCTGAGTGGCAGAAGGTGGCACTCGCCGCGGAGAACCTGAGCCTGGTGCTGGAGGAGATCGATTCCGAGCTGAATCGCCTTTATGCGATGCTTGAGCCTTTATCCGATGTTCTGGACCATGAAAACCTGATGGTTGAGCTTTCGTCCTTAATCTATCGCGGCAACGAGCTGCGCCAGCGGATAAACTCCGCAGTCTATCAACAGGGAGATGGGGAGAGCGAAAAAAGCGAAAGGATCTACTGGCTCTCTTCAAGGGGCGATACCCTTACCTTATGCGCAGCGCCGCTTCATGTGGGGCATGTTCTGGAGGAGGACCTCTTCTCGCGGAAGGAATGCGTAGTGCTCACCAGCGCCACGTTAAGCACCGAGGGCCACTTCGGGTATATCAAGGGAAGGCTGGGGCTTGAAGACGCCAACGAGCTCCTTCTGGGCTCCTCATTCGATTACATGGGCGCGGCACTGGTATATATCCCGGATGACATTCCAGAGCCGGGCAAGCCGGGCTATCAGCAGGCGGTGGCGCAGGTTTTAATCGACCTGTGCCGTGCCACCGGGGGAAGAACCCTTGCTCTCTTCACCTCCCATGCAGCGCTCCGGGCAAGCGATGAGGCAATCCGTGCAGCGCTCCAGGGGGAGGACATCCTTGTGCTGGGGCAGGGGCTCGATGGCTCACCCCGGCAGCTTCTCCAGGCCTTCAAAGCCAATCCCCGAGCCGTGCTCCTGGGCACCGCGAGCCTCTGGGAGGGCATCGATGTGGTGGGCGAGACGCTCAGCGTGCTGGTGATGGCGAGGCTTCCCTTCAGCGTGCCCACCGACCCGGTATTTGTAGCCCGCTCCGAGCTTTTCGATGACCCCTTCAACGAATACGCCCTGCCCCAGGCAGTTCTAAGGTTCAAGCAGGGCTTCGGACGCCTGATCCGCACCAAGAGCGACCGAGGGGCAATCGTGGTCCTCGACCGCAGAATCAAATCGAAGTACTACGGTGCTGCCTTTCTGGGGTCGCTGCCCCTTTGCGTGGTGAAAAGCGGCACAGTGCGCCAGCTACCTGGAGAGGTGGCAGCATGGCTAGGTGGGGGTTAGGGGAGTGTTCCTCCCGTGTCGATAAGCGATCGCCTGATCTGGGGATTCTCGTTAATGCAGGGGGCGCAGATAAATCCGAGGCTACAGGAGCGCTCCTCGAACCAGGCTTGTCCACATTTTTCCACCGGTGCGTCGATAGACCAAGCCATGTAAAACCTGCCGCCGCATATCCGGCAGCGGGAGACATTGTTCTCATCCAGTGGTTCACCACAGACATCACATATCTCCGCCAATTTTTACTCCCCCTTTTTCACTCTACCCACTCCGACCACCCTACCCTCCTCAATTCTCCCCCAGCAATTGTCTGGCCAGGGCTTCCTCCTCCTCCCTGGTGCTCACCTTACCATCCAGCTTTGCCTCCCGGAGTGTTTCCAGCACCCTTCCCAGGCGAGGTCCAGGCTTAGCCCCCAATCTTTTCAGGTCCTCCCCATCCAGGAATGTCTTGACATAACGTAACTGGTTAAGGTATCGCT
Organism: Dehalococcoidia bacterium; assembly: GCA_030638665.1. Lineage (GTDB taxonomy): Bacteria > Chloroflexota > Dehalococcoidia > E44-bin15 > E44-bin15 > E29-bin15. Next base: position 5,892 of record DAOWEF010000012.1, on the reverse strand, counting down.
CTAGGTGGTGGCGAACTATCGGAGAGTCGCTGGCCAGGGCACAGGCGGCGATCGTCCCAGGGGGATAGTGCTTTAGTAGGCGGTAGATGCTGCTGGGGGGGAGAGCATGGTCGGCCAGGGCAGGGAGGTCCCCCTTCAGTCGGGGCATCTGTCGCATGTTTCGCTCCAATTCCCCCACTATCTTAAGGCGGGCTATGAAGCGCTCAATCTCCTCCTCGCTCAGATAATAGATAAGCAATAATATATAAAGGGCAGAGTCAGCTATCGCTTTCTGACGAGCCTCACCAAATCTCTCCGCCAGCCATCCATTGCCTCTCAGGGAGGGGTGAAGCTGTTGGAGCACCCCCAGAGCTTGAGCACGCTCCAGGATTTGCTCGGGACGGTCCTCTTTCAGGATAAGCTCCAGTTCGTGCCTTACCCGATCACCGCTGATGGTATCCAGCATTGATTTATGCTTACGGAGCAGCCGCTCGGTATTTTGCTCCAGCTTAAAACCGAGCCTCTGCTCATAGCGAAGCGCTCGAAGAATTCTGGTGGCATCATCGATGAAGCTCCGCTCATGAAGGATGCGAATTATTCGTCCTTGCTCCAGGTCGCTCCGGCCACTATGGGGGTCAAGTAACCGGCCAAAGGAACCTTGGCTCAGGTCGATAGCCATGGCGTTTATGGAGAAGTCCCGCCTGAGAAGGTCATCCCGGATCGTTCCTGTCTGCACCGTGGGCAGGGCTCCAGGTTTGGCATAAGTTTCGGAGCGCGCGGTGACCAGGTCGATGTTTAAGCTCCCGCGGCGGAACTTTGCCGTGCCAAATTTACGGTGAACCGTCACCCGCTCCCCGCCTTTTACGTTCTCCCCCCAAATCCCCTCCCCCTTAGCGAGCCGGCGGGCGAGGGCAATGGCATCGCCCTCCACCACCAGGTCGAAGTCCAGGTTGGGACGTCCCAGCAGAAGATCGCGCACCGCCCCGCCGACAAGGTAGAGTCTCTGCCCTTGTGCCTCGGCCCCCTCCCCAGCGATGCGGAGAAAAGCGATGAGTTCCGCAGGCAGGCGCTCCTGCATCTTTAAGGCCAGGTTCTCCATGGGACTCGATTATATCATGCTCATCTTGACAAATCGAGGCGGGATAATTATGTTGATAGGGGTTGAATCTTGGCTGAATTTGCTGAATTTACGAAATTACAGGACAGGCTGGGCATTATCTTCGGGGACCCCGCTCTCCTTAAGCAAGCGCTGGTCCACCGCTCCTACCTCCACGAAAATTCCGACTTCGCCCTGCCCTCTAACGAGCGTCTGGAGTTCCTGGGCGATTCCCTGCTGAGCTTTGTTATCGCCGAGAAGCTCTATAAAGATTTCCCCGACCTATCTGAGGGGGGGATGACCAAGCTGCGGGCGGCGCTGGTACGCCAGGAAACCCTGGCTCGATTAGCCAGCTCTCTGGGGCTTGGCGACCACCTTTATCTGGGGCGTGGCGAGGAGGCCAGCGGCGGGCGCGCCAAGCAGTCCATCCTAGCAGCAGCCTTTGAAGCGGTAGTCGGGGCCATCTTGATCGATCGGGGCTTTACCACTTGCAGGAATTTTGTGCTCAGGCTTTTCTCTGGCGAGATGGGGAGAGCCATCGAGGAGAGGCTTATTGCAGACTATAAGTCTCAGCTTCAGGAGATCGCCCAGGCAAGGCATCGTATGGCCCCCACTTATCGAACCATTAAGGCAGTGGGCCCGGACCATGCCAAGGAGTTCACCGTAGAGGTGATTGTCGACGGCAGCGTGATTGGCAGGGGGCAGGGTAAGAGCAAGCGGCAGGCGGAGACAGAGGCAGCGCGGGCGGCACTGGAGAGCCTGGCGAAGGAGCAATAAGCTCTTAATCGCTAATTGAGGCACACACACTAAATTTATCTCGTTCAGATAGATAGTTGATACTTGTTATCGTGGATTTCGCTTCACTTATCATTGCGAGACGCTTTGCGATAAATCAACCGCGGGGACGAGTGGAGCAGAACACATCCATGCTACACCATAGGTTCTATTAAGCAGGAGCTATATAAGGGGAGTCCCCCGATATAATCGGGGGCGGGGGTCTCCCCGATTTATCGGGGCAGAAATACATATCAGGGCGGGTGTGTGGGAAAGGGTGAGATTGATTCGCTGCACTCGAGATGACAACCACATTAGGCGAACGGTGACGTGCCACCAATGTACTGGACGAGTACAATAAATTGTATTGAGCGGTTTTTTTGTGCTAGAATGGAATGTTGAGGTCTGGCCGACGGTATTGCTATAAGGGGAGAGTTCTGTGGATTTTGAGACCATCATTATTAAAAAAGAGGAGCATATTGCTACCATAACCATGAACCGTCCTGATAAGATGAATGCCTTGAACAAGCAGATGCTGCAGGAGATGGTGGCAGCGATAGATGAAATAGCCCGCAATGACGATGTGAGGGTGGTGGTCCTTACCGGCGCCGGGAGGGTCTTCTGCTCCGGCGCCGATATCAGCGAAGGCGGTAAGGCTGGCGGGCTCAGCGGGACCCCGGTGGAGATGCACCATAACGTGCGGAACAGCTACCAGAAGGTGGCCCTCGGGCTTCAAAAGTTGGACAAACCGACCATCGCCATGGTTAACGGCGCTGCTGTTGGCGCCGGCTGCGATTTCGCCTTTGCCTGCGATATGAGGGTAGGCTCGGAAAAGGCCAGGTTCAGGAACGGTTTCGTGAGGGTCGGGCTCATACCTGGTGGTGGGGGTACATGGCTTTATACACGCCTCATGGGGCTGGGCAGAGGACTTGAGTTTCTGTTCACCGGCGACTTCCTGAAGGCGGAGGAGGCAGAGCGCATCGGGGTACTGAACAAGATTGTGCCCGCCGATGACCTTGAGCGGGAGACCATGGAACTGGCACAGAAGATAGCCAACAACCCCCCGCTGGCCGTCCAAATGTCCAAGATGATGGCCTATAAGGCACTTGAGAGCGACCTGGAGGCAGCGTTGGAGCAGGCAGCCGCCTGCCAGGTGCTGGCGCTGAGCTCCGAGGATCACCGCGAGGGCGTAGATGCCTTTATCGAAAAAAGGGAAGCCCACTTCAAGGGTAGATGACATTAATAAGGAGGGATGAGCCTTGATTGACGAGCTGAAGGTTTTTACCGGAAATGCCCACCCCGCTTTAGCCCAGGGGATCTGCGATTATCTGGGCATCCCTTTGGGCCAGGCTGAGGTCTTCGAATTCAGCAATGAGAATACCTTTGTGCGCATTCTGGAGAATGTGCGGGAGCGAGATGTCTTTGTCATCCAGTCGATCTCATCCCCGGTGAATAAGAGCCTCATGGAGCTGCTCATCATGCTCGATGCCCTGAGGCGGGCTTCGGCGGGGCGCATCACCGCAGTGGTCCCCTATTTTGGCTATGGGCGCACCGATAAGAAGGACCAGCCACGGGTGCCGATAACAGCACGGCTGATCGCCGATATGATCACAGTAGCGGGGGCCAACCGCCTGTTGACCATGGACCTTCACGCCGGGCAGATTCAGGGCTTCTTCACCATCCCGGTAGATGAATTGACCGCGCTCTATATGTTGGGCAACTATTTCGAAACTAAGGCCCTGGGTAATCTGGTAGTTGTCGCCACCGACATCGGCATCTCCAAGCGGGCCCGCGACCTCGCGGAGCGGCTCAATACCCCTTTGGCCATTATTGAGAAGCGCAGGGTGGGCAATGACAATAAGGCGGAGACCCTTAATATCATTGGCGATGTCGCCGGGATGCGCGCCCTTCTGATCGATGATGAGATCGATACCGCGGGCTCACTAGTCACTGCGGTGGCCGCTTTGGAGCAGGCTGGGGCCACCGAGATTTATGCCTGTTGCACTCACCCTGTCTTCTCCAGCTCCGCCACGAAGAGGATCGCTAAAAGCCCGGTTAAGGAGGTGGTGGTCACCGATACTATCCCCATCCCAGAGAGCAAGACGAACGAAAAGATCATTGTCCTCTCCATGGCATCGCTCCTTGGCGAAGCGATCCACCGCATCCACGCCGGGCTCTCGGTGGGGGCGATGTTCGAGTGAGTGGTGACTATGAGTGAAAAATTAGTGGACGTATACCGCGCCTCCGGTGAGATGGAGGCCCATCTCATAAAGGGCCTGTTGGAGAGCAATGGCGTACCTTGTATCTTGAGGTCGGATGCCGCCAGTTCGGTCCATGCCTTCACTGTCGATGGCATGGGGGAGGTAACAGTCGCGGTTTTGGAATCGAGGGCAGAGGAGGCGAAGAAAATAATCGGTGGTGAATGAGCATGCTCAAGTGGCTTGGCAGCCTGGCGGATTCCAATGAAAAGGAGTTGAGCCGACTTAAACCCACGGTCGAGCGCATCAACTCCCTTGAGCCCCAGTTCGAATCCCTGTCCAGTGATGAGCTTCGCCGCAAGACCGATGAGTTCAGGGCTCGGCTAGGGAATGGTGAAGCGCTGGACGAGCTTCTTCCCGAGGCCTTCGCTGCGGTTCGGGAGGCGGCAAAGCGCACCCTCTCCCAGCGCCACTTCGATGTCCAGCTTATGGGGGGCATCGTACTACACCAGGGTAAGATCGCCGAGATGAAGACCGGCGAGGGCAAGACCCTGGTGGCCACCCTCCCGATTTACCTCAACGCCCTTACCGGCAAAGGGACCCACGTGGTCACGGTGAACGACTACCTGTCAAAACGAGACTGTCACTGGATGGGCCCCATCTATCATCTCCTGGGAGTCTCTGTAGCCAGCATCCAGCATGAAGCCTCCTTCCTCTTCGACCCCGATCACGAGTCGGAGGATGCGGCGTGGAGACACCTGAGGCCCATCACCCGCCGCCAGGCCTATGAGGCCGATATCACCTACGGCACCAACAACGAGTTCGGTTTCGACTACCTCAGAGATAACATGGTCATCGACCAGTCCCAGTGCGCGCAGCGCCCCCTTCACTATGGTATCGTCGATGAAGTGGACTACATCCTCATCGATGAGGCACGCACCCCCTTAATTATCAGCGGGCCAGCGGCAGAGGCAACGCAAATATACCAGATCTTCGCCAAATTGATCCCCCACCTGCACCAGGAAGTGGATTACAAGGTAGATGAGCGGGATCGGGCAGCGACCCTCACCGATGAAGGCATCTCCAAGATGGAGAGGTTACTCAAGAAGGAGGGGCTCTTAAAGGCACCCGATCTCTACGACCCCTCGAACCAACTGCTCACCCATTACCTGGAAAGCGCTATGAAGGCGCACGTCCTCTTCCGCAGGGACCGCGAGTATATGGTCAAGGATGGGCAGGTGATCATCGTTGATGAGTTCACCGGGCGTCTGATGCATGGTCGGCGTTACTCCGATGGACTGCACCAGGCCATCGAGGCGAAGGAGGGAGTTCAGGTGCAACGGGAGAACATAACCCTGGCCACCATCACCTTCCAGAACTACTTCCGCCTCTATGAAAAGCTTGCCGGGATGACCGGCACTGCGGTCACCGAGGCCGAGGAGTTCCATAAGATATATAAGCTCGAGGTGGTGGTCATCCCCACAAATGAGCCGATGATCCGCACTGACAGCCCCGACCAGATTTACCAGAATGAGGAAGCGAAGTTCCGCGCCGTGGCCCGGGAGATAGAAGGGCTCTATGGCGATGAGCGACCGGTGCTGGTGGGCACCGTCTCCATCGAGAAGTCGGAGCACCTTAGCGAGATGCTGAAGCGTAATGGCACCCCCCATCAGGTCTTAAACGCCAAGCACCATGAAAAGGAGGCGGGCATCGTAGCACAGGCAGGGCGACTGGGAGCGGTAACGGTCGCCACCAATATGGCAGGGCGAGGTGTGGACATCATACTCGGGGGCAATCCTGATGGTAGGGATTCCGATGACTGGCAGGTTGAGCACGACAAAGTGG
>DAOWEF010000063.1 GCA_030638665.1 Dehalococcoidia bacterium | reverse complement strand
GACGCTGGATGAGTATAAAGAGGTGGTGGAGGGGCTCAATGCCACCAGCGATTCCCTATTCTCTCACCGCACCAATGAAGTGATGAAGATGCTCACCATCCTGGGCACCATTATCCTCCCCATGCTGGTAATCTCAGGTCTCTATGGCATGAACGTATCCCTTCCTTTCGAGGGAAGCACCTTCGCCTTTCTGTTCATCATTCTGATAACGCTAGGAGTCTCCGGGGGCATGCTGGCCTACTTCCGCTACAAACGATGGATCTGATAAACATTGCGCGACCCCGACACGATGGTGAGTATTAGTGGAAACTAGGTTCTCACAGCGCTTCATAGTAGTCGCCGCCATTTTCATTACCTGCCTAATCACCGCGAACATTATCGCCGTCAAACTCATAGCCATCAGCTGGCTCAACCTGCCCGCCGCCATTATCATCTTCCCCTTAAGCTATATCTTCGGCGACATCCTTACCGAGGTATATGGCTACCGCACCGCCAGAAGGGTTATCTGGCTGGGCTTTTTCTGCAACCTAATCGCGGTCATCGTTATCTGGCTTGGCGGGTTACTACCGCCAGCTTCAGAATGGGAACATCAGGAGGCTTATGAGACAATCCTGGGCTACGCCCCGAGGTTGCTTGGCGCCTCCCTTATCGCCTATCTCATAGGTGAGTTCGCCAATTCCTTCGTCCTGGCCAAGATGAAGATCAGGACCAGGGGGCGATGGCTCTGGACCAGAACCATCGGCTCCACCATCGTGGGGCAGGGGCTGGATTCCCTGGTGTTCATCACCATCGCCTTCGCTGGGACACAATCCTGGTCGTTCTTAGGCACCATCATCCTGACCCACTGGCTGGTGAAGACGGGCTATGAAACGGTAGCGACCCCCTTCACCTATGCAGTAGTGAACTACTTGAAAAAGAAGGAGGGTATCGACACCTACGACTATGACACCAAATTTAATCCTTTACGGGTTCTCGATTAAGCGTGTTCGTTTTGAGGAAGCTACGCTGATAATTTATGGAGGTATGGTAATATGGAGCTAGAGATCCTTGGCGCTCATAACTGCGAATCTCGGGACGCGAAGCTCACCTCTCTCCTGATCGATCGTATCATCGCCATCGATGCCGGGAGCCTAACCGCAAGCCTCTCACTTGAGGCGCAGCAAAGAGTAAAGGCTATCCTCATCACCCATCGCCATTTCGATCATATCAGGGACCTGGCCACCTTCGGCATGAATGCCTATATGTCGGGTCCGATCAATATCTACGCTCTGGATAGCGTGCTTGGGGTGATCTCCACCCACCTCCTAAACGAGGTGCTCTATCCGGACTTCCGAAACAAACCGTTCCCCGAGAAACCTGCCCTCAAGTTCTGCCCCCTCGAGCCAAATAGGGAGGTGCTCATAGAGGGATATGCTGTTTTGCCCCTTCCGGTGAGCCATACCGTCCCCACGATAGGCTACCAGATTACCGCTCCGGATAAAAAAAGCATCTTTTACACTAGTGATACAGGGAGGAATCCCTCGTCGCTCTGGAAGGCGGTCTCGCCTGGACTCCTGGTCACAGAGGTGAGCCTTCCCGATAAGTTCGAGTCTTTCGCCCAAGACTCCGGGCATCTCACCCCGCGACTGCTAAAGCAGGAGCTTTTAGATTTCAAGAGGATCAGGGGCTACCTGCCCCCCATCGTCACAGTACACATGAGCCCCCACGTGGAGGGCGAGATCAAGGAGGAGGTGGCGCAGGTTGCTAAAGAATTGGCGGCAACGATAACCCCGGGCTATGAGGGGATGAAGGTTATCATTTAGTGAACTGAGTGAAATAGGCAAGAAGGACGAAAAAGCCTGCGAGATATTAGCCAAGCGACAGAGCTGAAGCAGTCATATTTATTTAGGGACAAAAAGCGAAATGAGAGCGAGATTTATTGTAGACACCAACGTAGGTAAGCTGGCGCGCTGGCTCAGGATGCTGGGCTATGACACCCTGTTTATCAATGACATCGATGATGAGGAGCTCATCGCCATCGGCTTAAAGGAAAAGAGGGTGCTCCTCACCAAGGACACCCAGATCATGCTGCGGCGGGTGGTCACCAGCGGCAGGCTGAAGGCCCTGCTCATCGTGGATGACAACCCCAAGGCGCAATTGCGCCAGGTGGTGAGGGCGACGAAGCTAGATCAAGAGCGAAAATTCACCCTTTGCCTGGAGTGCAATGAGCCGCTTGTCCCTAAAAGAAAGGATGAGGTGCAGGAACTGGTGCCCTCCTATGTCTTCAAGACACAGTCCAATTATTACCAGTGCCCCACCTGCCACAGAATCTACTGGCGAGGCACCCACTGGCAGCGGATGCATCAAGAAGTGGAGACGCTCATGGGGACGGAGGAATGAGGAGGGCAGCCTTCATTTATGAGGAGGCCCAATCGAGGCACGTCCTCAGTAAGGACCATGTGTTCCAACCAAACCGGCTCCAGTTAACCTATGAACTTCTCCAATCTTATGGCGCCTTTAAGGATTCCCTTTTGGTGACACCTAAGATGGCTGAGGAGATCGATCTCCTCTCCTTTCACACCGCGGATTATGTGGAGGCGGTGAAAAGCCTCAGCCGGGGAGAGGAGCGGGAGGATGCTGCCGCCTTCAATTTCAGTGCCGCGGGCGATAATCCCCCTTACGAGGTGATGTATGAGGTTTCCGCGATGGCAGTTGGGGCCTCTCTACTTGCTGCCACGCTGGTGGCCCGCGGCGAGGTGGATGTAGCCTTCAATATCTCCGGGGGACTGCACCACGCAGCCCCAGGCTGCGCCTCCGGCTTTTGTGTTTTCAATGATGCAGTCATCGCCATCCTCTCGCTGGTTAAGCAGGGGCTCAGAATAGCCTATGTGGACATCGATGCCCATCACGGTGATGGGGTGCAACACGCCTTCTACGAGAGCGATCGGGTGCTCACTATCTCCCTTCATGAGTGGGGGAGATACCTCTTCCCCGGTACAGGCGGGGTTGGCGAAATAGGCAAAGGTGCGGGCACGGGCTACTCGGTGAACCTCCCCCTCTTTCCCTATACCAACGACCAGACTTATCTCTGGGCCTTCAGAGAGATCGTGCCCCCCCTGGTAGAGAGGTTCAAACCCGACATGCTGGTCACCCAGCTTGGCTGCGATACCCACTACCTCGACCCACTAACCCATTTCATGCTCACAACGGCGGGATACGCCGAAGTGGTGGAGGAACTCAGGAAGCTTGCCCCTAAATGGGTCGCCCTGGGAGGCGGTGGCTACGATATGGGGGTGGTCGCCAGGGCCTGGACGCTGGCCTATGGAGTGATGGCGGAACGCGAGTGGCCCGATGAAATCCCCACTGCGTTTCAAGAGCGCTACGGCCTGAAGAGGCTGAGGGATGAAGGCGCGCCCACCATCGACAGCAGCATGAGGGAGCAGGCACGGGAATTCGCCGAGCAGGGGGTGGCGGAGCTCAAGCAAACCATCTTCCCGCTTCACCACATTTGAGCCTCTCCCGTGATCGCGGAAAATGATAGTCTGCCTGCTTAGATTGGCCTAGGGATTCCAGTCCCGTGGGCATTGCAGGGCAAGAAATCAGGGTCGTGCCAAGCTCAAGGGTAGAACTCCGTTCAAACGGCGCTACATCGCTAAAATATCGGGATTGCACGATCAATATGGGAAATAACTCGCAGGGGCGGAAAATGGCAAAAAATCGCTATTATGCAATTACTGCTGCCCGTATTTCTCACGAAAGACAATCTCGCTAAGCTCCTTACGCCCCGGCCCCTCGGGCTGCTCGGCAGGATAGCCCAGCGGGATCAACTCCACCACCCGCACCCCTTCAGGAACCTGCAGGATTTCCTCGATCTTCTTGGCATCGATCGTGCCAACGTGCACCGTGCCCAGCCCCAGTTCATGAGCTGCCAGCGTCAGGTTATGCATAGCCAGCGCCACATCGAACATAAACCAGTCCCCCTTATCGGTAACCGGCTCCCCTTTCTTGAAGCCAGACCTGCCCAGCTCTGCGCAGGCTACAATCAGCACCGGTGCATTACGCACCGCATCCAGAGCGGGATTGGTAGGGCGCATTGCCTCAGCTATCCTCGTCTTGGTTTCAGGTTTTTCAACTACCACCAACCTGCAGCACTGGGTGTTTGCCCAGGATGGTGCCCAGCGGGCGGCATCCAGCACAGCTTCAAGTATCTCCGCGCTAACGGGATCGGTCTTGTATTTCCGGATGCTGCGGCGGCTCCTTATGGCATCAATCACGTTCATCGCTCCACCCCTCTCTATTCGTTCTATTAAGAAGTGAAATGGGAAAAATTTCAAACCTTCTACTTTGTTTCGTCATCGAGCCATTGGAGGTAATCTGGATTGCCACCCACTATCGGTAGGGCGACGATCTCGGGGACCTCATAGCTATGGTTTTCCTTTACCAGCCCGATAAGCTCATCCAACCGCGCCGCCTTTGTCTTAACGATTAGCAGCGCTTCATCGGCGGAATCGATCTTGCCCTGCCACCAGAATCTCGAATACACCTGTGGCACGATGTTCACACAGGCTGCCTTCCTCTCGCTAACCAAGATGTTGGCTATCTTCTGGGCTTCCTCAGCGGTGGTCGCCGTAATAAAAACGACCACATGCTCCCGCTTTTCGCTCTCCCCCTTTTTCGCTCTCCCCCAGCTCTCCACCATCTTTACCCTTCCCCCTCAACGGGGGTGGAGAGCTTCACCTGGCCCCAGACCCCTATCTTATCCTCCTTGATGATCACCACCCCTCTCAGCCCAGCGATGCCCTGGGCGAACGCTATCCCCTTCGGGATGTCACCGGCCTCTTTAACTAAATTACCGATGGCAGTAGCGGCAGCGTCTGCCAGGGCAGCGGATGGGGAGAGCACAATAACGGCATCGGCCCGGCCAAGGCTGAGAGAAGGCCCCACCGTTCCCGAGGAGGTGCAAATCCCCAAAGGTGTTTCCTCGGGCTCGATCTCCAGGGCGATTTCTCCAGTAAAGGGGGAATCACCGGCATAAACCCCCACCGTCCTCCTACTCAGGATGTTGAGGAAAATATCCCCGCCATTCTCCACGATCACCTCTGGGGAGAGCGCCATTAACTTCCGGCCCACCCCCTCAGCAATGGCCCCGGCCACCGCAGCCATGGGACCGACCCCCGCGCCCTGTGCCGCCTCCGCCATCCCCCGCACCATTTGGGGGGCATCCTCCGCTACAGGGAGAGGCTCGAGGGCGGTGAGGAAGTTGGGGTGTCGCTCGATGTATTCCTCCAGTGAGATGCGGTATTCCAGGATCGCCTTTAGCGCCTCTTCTTTGAGGCTTCTCTGTGCCCTGAGGTAGAGGTCTGTTTCCTTCACCATTACATGGAAAGAAACCAGATCCCCATCCTTGATCCAATGCCGGTAGCTCCTGGGCTGCTCCACTAGAAATACACCTCCATCGCTCTGGGGGGACAGGCGAGTACACATAGCTCGCAGGCGGTGCACTTGTCTTCATTGAAATCCACCATCCTGCTTTTGGGGTCGAGCGCCAGAGCCCCGGTGGGGCAGATAACCACACACGCCCCACAATGGGTGCACCTGGCATCGTTGCGCATGATGTCCTGACCCAATGACTGAATCTTGACCCCAGCCTCCTGTAGATACCGGATACCCCCATCGTAGTCAGCGCGGGCCCCGGAGAGCTCCAGCACCATGATCCCCTCCTCCTTGGGGGTCACCGATGCCTTCAGGATATTAAGCACTAGGTTATAGTCCTTGACCAGCCTGTAGATTATGGGCTGCTCCACCATACGAGACGGAAAGTGCAATACCACCCTTTTAGAAATAGCCATTTTTCAACCTCTTGTTATTTTTTCACAGCCAACCTATATTTTTTTAAGCCTGTGATGGGCTAGAATATCTCACTCCTCTATGGGCCGCTCCTTGAGCGGCTTGAAGGTTATCCCCTCCTCCACTCCAGGAAGCGGCGCAACCGGCTCGGTGAGCAGGAATTCCCCCTTCACTATCCAATCTTTCAGGGTATTGGCAATCTCTACCGCCCTTGAGTAGCTTGAGAGCGATGCGGTGGGCACCTGCTTCCCCTTAAGCGATATCCGGCCGCTCTTTAGCTCGCCATAGCTTACTTCCCCCACGACGTCGGGGCTCATCTGCGGATACGACCCGCTGTAGTCCACAATGGCGGCGAAGATATCTTCGTCCTTTACCGCAGTGTAGCGCAGTATCTCCTCGGAGAGGATGGGAATGGGTACCCCAATGCCCACGGTGAGGGTGCTGCCATAGCCGAGCATGCTGGTGCCCACCAGCCAGCGGGGGCTCATCTGCTTAAGGTCGCCGATCACCGCCAGCGTTCCTGCCCCTCTCCTGGGCACCCCATCAGCTGAGCGCAGCGCATCGGGGTTATGCTGAGTGCCGTGCCAGGCGATATATCCCATGCCACCCCCCAGGAAAAGCCTGGTCCCGATGCCAATAGTCTTATAATAAGGGTCGTTGAGCAGCGGGGAGAGTTGCCCCGCCGAGCAGTAGTTGGCATTGCCCAGTTTCGGCTTGAGCACCCCCATATAGGTATAGATGGTCTTGTCTGAGAGGTTCACCGCCACATTATAGTTCTGGTAGGCATTCCTGACATTGAAGAGCACCGCCTCATTGAGGTCTTTTATATTGATCCAGGTTTCTAGTCTTTTCCTCGGGTAGCAATCTGTGCCGTAGGCGGAGACCACCAGCCTCACATCCTTCCCCGCTACCAGCTCCTCAATGACATGCCCGCCGCCATAGTTGAAGGGGCCAGGGTGAATTCTGTTTCTGGGATCGTCATCGGGGATAGCGGTAGCACCCAGAAAGATGTCCACGGCAGCAAGACCGGGATATACAGGAACATCGTTGAGGTAGGCCCTTCCGCCGCCCACCTTTATCCTTGGCCTGGAGTGCCCCAGGTTGAAGTAGGCGCCCGATGAGCACATGGGACCAAAAGTGCCCGTGGTTACCACGTCCACCTCGCGAGCAGCCCTCGCTACACCCTTCTTCGCCACCAGGCCGATGACCTCCTCCGCATTCACTACTACCGCCTGGCCCTTGCCAATCTTTTCATTTATCTCCGCGATGGTTTTTATCAATTCTTCCTCCTTAATTATCCCTGAGCCATGCCACGATCGTCACCCGGCTTCTCTAGGGTTTCGTCATCCTCTTGAATCCTGAGGGATTCCTCAAGACGCCGGAGGCGCTCCGCTAACCCAGACTGCTCGGCAATGATAAGCCTTAGTGCATCATTAACCGGGTCAGGCAATCTACCATGTTCCAGAGCCTCAGCTGGCCCTCCACCCTCCGTCACTGCACGCCCGGGGATGCCCACCACGGTTGCCCCAGGGGGCACGGACTGCACCACCACCGAGCCGGCGCCGACCCTCGCCCCATTCCCAATGGTAATTGCGCCCAGTAATGTGGCCCCTGCTCCAACAACCACGTTGTTACCGAGGGTGGGGTGTCGTTTCCGCTTCTCATGGGTGGTTCCCCCTAAGACCACACCCTGATACAGCAGCACATCGTCGCCGATCTCCGAGGTCTCCCCGATGACTACGCCCATGCCATGGTCAATGAAGAACCTCCTGCCGATGGCGGCTCCGGGATGAATCTCGATCCCGGTCCAGAAGCGACTTAATTGGGAGAGCAACCGTCCGGCGAGGCGGAGTCTATGCCGCCAGAGGAAATGTGCGACCCGATGAAGCCATAGGGCATGCAGCCCTGGATAGCAGCAGATGACCTCCAGGTGGTTTCTCGCCGCCGGGTCTTTATCAAGAACCGTCTTCAGGTCCTCCCCAAGTATACCTAAGGGATTAGGCAACTTCATTACCTCCAAAAAGTCCGGTGCTCAGATAGCGCTCCCCGCTATCGGGCAGGATCACTACGATGAGCCTGTCCTTGTTTTCCCTCCTTTTCGCCACCTCTATTGCAGCCCAGGTTGCCGCCCCCGACGAGATGCCCGCCAGTATCCCCTCCTCCCTGGCCAACCGCTCCGCCATCACCGCCGCATCTTCATCGGTGACCGCAATGATTTCATCAATGAGTGCCAAGTTAAGAACCTCAGGGACAAATCCTGCGCCGATGCCCTGAATCCGGTGAGAGCCAGCCTTCCCCCCGGAGAGTACTGGCGAGGCAGCCGGCTCCACAGCGATAGCCTGAAAGGTCGGCTTTCTCTGCTTGATGACCTCAGCTACCCCGGTGATCGTCCCGCCGGTGCCCACGCCGGCAACAAGAATGTCCACCCGCCCCTCAGTATCCTTCCAGATCTCCTCGGCAGTGGTCTCGCGATGAACCCTCGGGTTTGCCGGATTTCGGAACTGTTGGGGCATATAGGAATCGGGGATACTTTTCATCAGTCGCTCCGCTTCCCTGATCGCCCCGCTCATTCCCGCTGCTCCCGGCGTCAAGACCAACTCAGCCCCCAAGGCCTTGAGCAGCCTGCGGCGCTCCCGGGACATCGTGTCAGGCATGGTGAGGATCAATCGATAACCCCTGGCGGCGCAGACAAAGGCCAGGGCGATCCCGGTATTGCCACTGGTTGGCTCGATGATAACAGTGCCCTCTATGATCGCGCCTTCCCCTTCGGCGGCATTAATCATGGAGACCCCGATCCTGTCCTTGACGCTGGCAAGGGGGCTGAAGAACTCCAGTTTCGCCACCACCTCTGCACCTAGCCCCTGGCTAACCCTGTTCAGCCTGACGAGAGGGGTATTCCCCACCAGTTCGGTAATATCGTTGGCAATCCCTGGCATTTATACTCCCACTGAATAATGGATTATCATTTTAGCCCATATGATATATAGTAGCAACCCTACATGGCATTGAAGGAAAGGATGCAATTCCGGCTCTGAGAATTGCTTCTAATGGATTAGTTGATATTGATACAGGTTCGGTTCACGATACCTATACCGCTATTTCCCCTGAGGAAGGATTAAAATAGTCCACCATTAAGCCTTGGCCCGAATCCCTAAGACCAGGTTTTAGCATTGCGCCCGAGCGAGACAGTGTCTTTCTCGCCGAGAATCGATCCATACGATGAGCGGGGGTAAAACGAGCATGGTACTGGCCAGAGCGGATAAGATGTCGACCATAATTACTATGACGAAATTCTGCAGGATGATAAAATCCGTGGCTATAAGCAGCGCAGAGAAGCCGGTGTTAGGTTGAAACTAGTCTAGCCTAAAAGCGGTACTTTCCCTTTGCATTCAGGATAGCGGCTGCATACATGGAATCGACTGCCTGTATTCGGGCCGCTCTTTGCTGTCATTACAACTGTGGCAGAGCCGCACTTTGGACATCTAATATCCCCTGTTGTTACCGCAACTCGTTTGCGGCTGCGCAGACTATCGGCCAGGCTGTAAATCACTGGAATGACTACCAGGGTTAAAAGTGTCGAAGTAAACAGTCCACCGATAACCACTACGGCCAGCTCAGCAGCAATAAAAGTGCCCGCTCCGACTCCAATAGCCAGTGGTATCATAGCTATCATTGTGGTTAAGGCCGTCATCAGGATCGGCCGCAGCCTTGTTTGTCCGCCCTCGATCAGAGCGTCATAGGTGCTCATTCCGCGCTTGCGCAGTTGCACTACCAAAGCGATGAGGACTATAGCGTTGGTGAGCACGATCCCTATCAGCATCAGAATGCCCATCATCCCGGACATACCAAGTGTGTAACCTGAAATCAGCAGTG
>DAOWEF010000052.1 GCA_030638665.1 Dehalococcoidia bacterium | reverse complement strand
TCCTGCCTCCTTCCCCCGATTCACCTTAGAGATCGATAGGTCGGTGGTATCTTTCGTTTGGGTATAGTAATCGGCGTCTATGGGCCGGCCATATGCAGTGCGCGATGGGATGTCCAGCTCGCTGACCAGGTAGGCTTCTCCTTGGTGAAGGTAGATGGCGCCGGGGTGGATCTGGAAAAAAGCCACCGCCGCCTCTACTGTCTCCAGCTCTTCATACCCTTGAGAGATATCGACCACAGCGTAGCGGTCCGAGGAGGCGGAGCGGATGTTAACCTCATTGGCCGGGTAGGTGACGTGGGGCGAGGGGTACCACCTCCCCTGGCGATTCCTGAGCAACCCCTCATCCAGGAGCTCATCCCTTGCCTTGGCGAAGCTTGCGCTAAAAATTTCCTCATCTATATCATCCAGGGGGCGCTCCCAGGCGGCGCATAGGAGATGGTGCTTCAGGATATAGGGGTTAGCCTGATTGATGAGGACATGTTCGTAACTTTTACCGAAGAAGGCCTCTGGATGGCGCATGAAATACTGGTCCAGGGGGTTATCCAAAGCGATGAGGAAGCTCAACGACCTTTCCCTTCCCCGGCCACTCCTTCCCGCCTGCTGCCAGGTGCTGGCGATGCTCCCCGGGTAGCCAGTGAGCACTGTGGCATCGAGGTTGCCAATATTAACTCCAAGCTCCAAGGCGGTGGTCGCCACTACTCCCAAAAGCTCGCCCTCGAAGAGCTGGCGCTCGATCTGACGTCGCTCGTCAGGGAGGTAGCCAGCGCGGTAAGGTTTTATTCTTTGGGCCAGCTCCGCTCTCTCCTTCGCCAATTGATCCCTGGCATAAATATAGATAAGCTCGGTGAGCTTTCGCGACCGGGTAAAGGTGATGGTGCGCCGCCCCTCGCTCACCAGCTCGGTGAACAGCAAGGTAGCCTCGGTATTGGCGCTGCGCCTGGTTGCCCCGGCCCGGTCAATGATGGGGGGATTCCAGAAGACGAAATCCTTTCCTCCGTAGGGGGAGCCATCCTCATCGATTACCTCAAAGGGGAGACCCACCAGCCGCTCGATATGCTCCCCGGGGTTGGCAATGGTGGCCGAGCAGCAGATAAACTGGGGGTTTGCCCCATAGAGGGCGCAGAGACGCCTCAGCCGGCGCAGCACATTGGCCACATGGGAGCCAAAGATGCCTCGATAAATATGGGCTTCATCCACTACTACATAGCGAAGCTGGCGCAGAAACCTTGACCAGGACTCGTGGTGGGGCAGAATGCCCAGGTGAAGCATATCGGGGTTGGTGAGCACCAGCCGTGCCGATCGCTTGATTTCGCCCCGCTCCTCTGGCGGGGTATCGCCATCGAAGATGGCACACTCCAGTCCAGGGAGGAGGGGGGTGGAGAGTTGGGGGATGGCGAAAAGCTCTCGTAAGCCCCGGAGTTGATCCTGCGCGAGCGCCTTGGTGGGGAAGAGATAGAGAGCACAACTCCTCCTTTCGCTTAGCGCCCTATCCAGCACGGGCACATTGTAGCAGAGGGTCTTGCCGCTGGCCGATGGGGTGACAACAAAGACATTCTTCGCCGAGCGGGCGGCGTTTATCGCCTGGGCCTGGTGGCTGTAGAGGGGTAGCAGGTGTGCCGCCTCCAGGTAGCTATCGAGCGTGGGGTGGAGGGGTTCCGCCAGCTTGCCATAGCTTGGCTGGCGGCTGGCTATCTGCGCGACATAGGCAATCTGATTCTTGTAGGAGGGGTGTTCTTTAAGGTGATCCAAAAAGGCTAAGGTTTCCATTTTAAAGGGCGTGGATGATCTCTATCTCGTAATCCAGCATTTCCACATCAAACTTGCTCTGCTGGATGAAATCTACCACCTTTGATAGGACCTCGTTGGCATGCGGCCCGCTGTTGCTGACGCAGGTTATCCCCAGGGTGAGGAGTTGCCAAAGGTCCTGATCATCGACCTCGGCTATAGAAACGTTATACCTGTTTTTCACCCGCGCAATGATCGGCTTGGAAACCTGTCGCTTTCCTTTGAGGGAATCGTTCTCTGGCAGGCGAAGCCTTACCTTGCAGACACCGATATTCATCACACCCTCCAGGATAATAGAAGCCGAGACGTGTATTGGGAGCGTCTCGGCTTTCAAGCAGTAGGAGCGTTAGCGACTACTTCTCATCTTGGCAAAGCATTCATTACAGTATACCGGTCGATCACCCCTGGGCTCAAAGGGGACCTCGCACTCCTGGCCGCAAGAGGCGCAGACTGCGGCGTGCGTCTCCCGGGCTTCACCAAAGCGACTGCGCCGCCTCTCCAAGCGACACTCCTTGCAGCGAGTAGGTTCGCTCTGCAGCCCGCGTGACAAGTAGAATTCCTGCTCACCAGCAGTGAATGTGAACTCACGACCGCAATCACGACACACGAGAGTCTTGTCCTGGAAAGCCATATCGAACCTCCTTCCTATATTGTGTGGTTACCTCTTGTCGATACAGCTTCAAGACTTGGTTTGTCGGCTTGCCTTAACTTACTTGTACCGAAACAAACCGCTAACCCGTCTATCCGGGGTCGTGATGCCGAAACGCCAATCTAGGTCCACCTGAAAATAGTATACACCAATGGTTCGGTTTGTCAAATGCAATAGCTATATATAACGCTTGTTTGGCTTGTCTTCCCCATGTTACAATAGAGGGTTACCGAACGCATCGCCGATAGGGCAGTGGTCATGCCGCTGGATACAATATTCGTTAAAGGTGCCCGAGAGCATAACCTGAAAAATATCGATGTCGCCATCCCTAGGGATAAGCTGGTGGTGATCACGGGCGTCTCAGGCTCGGGGAAGAGCTCGCTGGCCTTCGATACCATCTACGCTGAGGGGCAGCGCCGTTATGTCGAATCGCTATCCGCCTATGCCCGCCAGTTCCTCGGTCGGATGGAGAAACCAGATGTGGACTATATCGAGGGGCTCAGCCCGGCCATCTCCATCGACCAGAAAGGACCAGGGAGAAATCCCCGTTCCACGGTGGGCACGGCAACCGAAATCTATGACTATCTGAGATTGCTCTTCGCTCGGGTTGGTCATCCCCACTGCCCCAATTGCGGGCAGGAGATCTCACAGCAAACGGTGCAGCAGATCGTCGATGCGCTGCTGGATCTTACCCCTCAGACCAGGATCATGATCATGGCCCCTTTGATCAAGGATCGAAAGGGGGAGCATCAGGGGGTGTTTGAGGACCTGAGGAAGGCGGGGTATGTGCGGGTCAGGGTCGATGGGCGCGTCTGTGACCTCTCCGAGGATTTCGACCTGGATAGATACAAGCAGCACACTATCGAGGCGGTGGTCGATAGGCTGGTCATCGAGGGGCGGGTGCAACAGGGTCGCCTCGCCGATTCCGTGGAGACCTCGCTCAAGCTGGGGGGTGGGGTGGTGCTGATCAAGGTCATCGATGGCGAGGAGCTTCTCTTCTCGGAACACTTTGCCTGCGTGCGCTGCGGTATCAACCTGGGTGAGATCGAACCCCGAACCTTCAGCTTCAATAGCCCCCATGGTGCCTGCCCAGCGTGCACCGGGCTCGGGGTAAAGATGGAGATTGACCCTGATATGGTCCTTCCCAATAAAGAACTCTCCATAGTGGAGGGCGCGATTCGCCCCTGGGGTTGGTTTTCCTGGCACTCTAGCCAGCTGGAGTCGCTGGCGAGACGCTACAGCTTTTCGCTTCACGTACTTGTTAAAGAGCTAAGCGAGCGCCACCTCAACCTTATCCTCTATGGCGAGGAGGGGGAGTTCGTTAGGCATCGAAACCGCTTCGGCCGGGTTCGGGGGTATTTCACCGGTTACGAGGGGGTGATCCCATACCTGGAGCGCCTCTACCGCGATACCGAGTCCGACCGTACTCGCTGGGACATCGAGCGTTATATGACCTCACATCCCTGCCCGGTATGCCAGGGGCAGCGACTCAATCCCGAGTCCCTTGCGGTAACAATCGGGGGCCAGAACATCGCTCAGGTGAGCGCGATGTCCATTGAGCAGGCAGTGGCGTGGCTCGGGTTACTGGCCGGAGATGGAAAAGGAAAGCCACTGCTCAGCGAGCGCGAGTTACTCATCGGCCGCCAGATCCTCAAGGAGATCAGCGCCCGCCTCGGCTTTTTAAAAGATGTGGGTCTCGATTACCTCACCATCGACCGTGGCTCAAGCACCCTCTCCGGCGGTGAGGCGCAGCGCATACGCCTGGCTACCCAGATCGGTAGCGGCCTCATGGGGGTGCTCTATATTTGCGATGAGCCTACGGTGGGGCTCCATCGCGCCGATGACTATCGCCTCATCGAGACCCTGAAGAAGCTGAGGGACCTAGGCAACACCATCTTGGTGGTGGAGCATGATGAGGCGATGATGCGCGCTGCTGACCACATCATCGATATGGGCCCCGGCGCTGGGGAGCACGGTGGGGAGGTTGTGGTCACGGGAACCATCGTGGAGATCATGGACTGTCGAGGTTCCAGCACTGGCGATTACTTGAGTGGTCGAAAGGAGATTTCACTTCCCAAAGAGCGCCGCCTTGGCTCGGGGGATAACCTTCTCATAAGGGGGGCGCGTCAGAACAACCTCAAGGATATCGATGTCCCCATCCCTCTGGGTAGGTTCGTTTGCATCACCGGCGTATCAGGATCGGGCAAGAGCACCCTCATCGACGAGATCCTCTATAAGAAGCTGGCCCAGATATTCTACAAGGCCAAGGACCGCCCTGGGGAGTGCGATGGCATCGAGGGGCTGGAGCACATCGATAAGGTGGTGAATATCGACCAGTCGCCCATCGGGCGCACCCCGCGCTCCAACCCGGCAACCTATACCGGTACCTTCACCCCGATTCGTAAGCTCTTCGCTACCGTGCCCGATGCTCGCGTACGCGGCTATAAGCCGGGGCGTTTTTCGTTTAATGTTAAGGGCGGCAGGTGTGAGGCCTGTCGGGGTGGGGGCTATATCCAGATTGAGATGCAGTTTCTGCCCGATGTCACCGTCCCCTGCGAGGTTTGCAAGGGGAAGCGCTATAATCGCGAGGCGCTGGAGATCCGGTTCAAAGGGAAGAGCATCGCCGAGATCCTGGAGATGAGCGTTGCGGAGGCTCTCTCGCTCTTTGAGCATTTTCCAAAGGTGAAAAGCAAGCTGGAAACACTGAAGGATGTTGGACTGGGCTACATCAAGCTGGGGCAGCCGGCAACCACCCTCTCTGGAGGCGAGGCGCAGCGGGTGAAGCTCGCCACCGAGCTCTCTAAGCGCTCGACGGGGAAGACGCTCTATATACTCGATGAGCCGACTACCGGGCTCTCCTTCGAGGATGCCGCCGCCCTGCTTCGGGTGCTCCATCGCCTCGTTGATGGGGGCAATACCGTGATACTCATTGAGCACCATCTCGATATGATCAAGAACGCTGACTATCTCATCGACCTTGGCCCCGGTGCGGGCGACCGCGGGGGGTATGTCATCGCCACGGGAACGCCGGAGGAGGTTGCACAGGACGATAGCTCCTTCACTGGGCAATACCTGCGCCAGGTGCTGGCGAAACACGCAGGCGATAGGGTTTCGGCAATAGCCGGAGCCTGAACTGGCTATCTTTTCGTTGATAGGCTATAATCTCACCCAGAAATAAGCTTCATCACCATGAGCAATGGCAGCATTTGCGCAACCAATTAAGCGTCGACAACATAAGGAGGAAGGTGGGGAGCGAAAGAAATGACCAGAGACGATGCCCTGGACTCCATCGAGGCCAATATAGAGAATCGGAACCTCATCAACCATATGCTGGCCACCGAGGCGATCATGAGGGCGCTGGCGAGACACTTTGGCGAGGATGGGGAGGAGTGGGGGCTTACTGGGCTGCTGCATGACATCGATGTCGAGCTCACCGAGGGGGACATGCGTGCTCACAGCAAGCTGGGGGCAGACATCGCTCGGGAGCTTGGTGCCTCGGAGGAGATGGCGCAAGCCATCCTATGCCACAATGAGGCTCACGGCATCCCCCCTGAAACTCTGCTTGGTAAGGCCCTTTTCTGTACCGACCCCCTCACCGGGCTCATAGTTGCCGGCGTTCTGGTGCGCCCGGACAAGAAGCTTGAGGGGCTCACCACCAAGTCGCTGATAAAGCGCTTCGGCGAGAAGAGATTTGCTGCCGGGGCAAACCGGGAGCAGATCGCCAAGTGCCGCGAGCTTGGCCTCGAGCTTGAGGAGTTCATCGAGTTGGGGCTTGCGGCGATGAAGGGCATCGCCGAGGAATTGGGGTTGTAACTCCGCGCCATTACCTGGCCTTTACTCATTAGATGGGATGTGGTATAAAGGCACAGGGGGTGCTGGGCGGATTAGGCGAAGCCAAGAGTTCGACTATTTGGAGGTTAGGCGAAATTCTGGCATAAGTGTTCAAGAAATGGGGATAACAGGGAGGTCAAAATGAACGTCTACGTAGGCAATTTGTCACACGAGCTCACCGAAGAGGAGTTGAAGCAGGCCTTTGAAGCCTTCGGGCAGGTTGAATCCGCTAAAATCATAACGGACAGGTACAGCGGCGTATCGAGAGGATTCGGATTTGTGGAGATGCCCACCCAAGCTGAGGCCGAGGCCGCGATCGCGGAACTGAACGGCAAGGAGTTGAAAGGACGAACGCTTACCGTTAATGAGGCTCGCCCTCGCACCGAAGGCCCTCGGGGTGGGGGGCGGCGCTGGTAAATAGCCCTCAGATTTAACAGATTCATAATAGAACTTCTTCATAGAACTTCTGCTGACACGGGTTTTACGGCTCACTCGGTTTGCCTGAATGCTTCGCGCTTCGCGAAGCTGAGGGATCAGGGGGCTCCAAAGCGGATTGGGCGAATTCTGGGCTATTGCTAGATATGGCTGTTGTGCGTCATTGCATCGAAGAAGCACGATAAAGAGGTTGGGAAATGAATACCGCTTGGCAGCAGGAGTTGATTGAACTATTTCGTGGGGCGCCGATAGCAAGATTTTTTGGTATGACCCTTTCATACGATGAGCAAGGACATGCGCATCTTAAGCTCCCATACAATCCAAATCTTGATCACGCAGGGAAGGGTATTCATGGGGGAGCAATGGCTACCCTATTAGACAATGCTGGTTGGTTTGCGGTAGCAGCTAAAAAGGAGGAGGTTTTGGTTGTTACAAGCGAATTTAAGGTTCATTTATTGTATCCAGTGAAAGAAAGCGAACTTCATGCAGAGGGATGGGTAGTGAAGTCTGGTAAGCGCATTTCCGTAGCTGAGATGCGAGTGTCGGCTTCCGATGGAGAGCTTGTCGCTATTGGAACAGGAACATATGTTACCGTGGAGGGTGTTTCTATGTGGGAAATTGGGAGCAATGCTCCATGATTTTTACACTTGCAACGGCACATAACAGCGTGTTTGCGTTTCGCTTCGCGAAGCTAAGAAGAGGGGCTGTAAAAGTGGTATAATTGAGATTACGAAAGGGGGTGAAGAATGAGCGAAGAGAAGAAGAGTGGTACAGGCATTGAGCCTAATATTGCCGGACTGCTGTGTTATGTGCTGGGGTGGGTAACCGGGTTGGTGTTTTTCCTGATAGAGAAGGATGACGAGTTTGTCCGCTTCCACGCCATGCAGTCCATCATTGTATTCGGTGCCTTACACGTGGCTATGATCATTATGTGGGTCTTCTATTGGATTCCCTACGTTGGGATTCTATTTATGGTAGTCGCATCGCTCATATCAATCGCTGCCTTTGTGCTGTGGATCATACTCATGGTGAAGGCCTATCAGGGGGAGCGCTACAAGCTGCCGGTTGCCGGTGAATTGGCCGAGAAATATTCGGCAAAGCGATAGGTTTAACCACTCGGCATCGGCGTCACTACAATAATGGAGGGGGAGGCGGATACTTGATGTCTGCCTCCCTTCGCTTTACTGAATGCTTCACACTTCGCAAAGCTAGGCGCTGGGGCTGTAAATCAGATTAAGCGAAACCAGAGTTCGTCCATATGGCTGTTATATTCAATTATGTTCGGATTCAATGTTTTCGAGCCATGGAAGGGGGTGCTACAAAGAGTCTCAATGGTGGTGCCGCTGCTCTGGATGGAAGTCATGGCGGTCCGGCTACTACGTTTATCATAGGTACTATGTATGATTTCTTCTGGCTACGTTCATCAACTTCTCCACACCTCATTTCCTTGCGGTGCTCGACCTTGACTGAGCTCAGGGAATATAAAACGGGCTTTGTGGCTCACTCCGTGAAGCCCCAGCCCTCTATCGCTTCTTCACCGGGAAGCGGATCTCGGTGAGCAGCTCCTCAGGCGCGGTCTTCCCCGGGTCGCTGAGGTAGACTTCCTCCGAAGGACCCACAATCTCGTATCCGTTCTCCGCGATCCATCCCGCAAGCGCGCTATAAGTAGCCCCTGCCTGATCATAAGGCCCCTTATGCATCGTGGCAGCCACCTCGGTAGCTTCCACCTTTTTAATGCCAAGGCCACGCTCATCGGGGCCGCCTGGGGCCACATCCCCGGCTATGGGGCTGCGCAGTTCCCATAACAGTTCCTCGTCGGGAACCTGTCCCGGGGCGTTGAAATAGACCCCCACCGGCGGGCCAGCGGGCACATAGCCTTTCTCCCCGATCAGGCCGTAGAGCTTGCCAAAGGTCTCACCTATCAGGCTGTATGGCCCCTTCATTGAGACGAAGGCCACCGTCATCGGCTCTGTTTTTTTAACCGTTACTTCGATTGCCATTTAACCCTCCTCAGAGCATTGTAGCCAAGATTAAGCCCAAAACTGCCCTCTTGTCAATCTCTAGCTCACCTCGATCATCGAGCCCTCCGCCGTCTTGGTCACCTCGATGCGCACCGGGAAGGCGTCCTTGAGCTCCTCGATGTGGGTGATGACTAAAATCTTCTCAAAGTCGTCCTGAATCGAGTTTATTGCCTCCACCAGCCGCTCCCGGCCGCTGGAGTCCTGGGAGCCAAACCCCTCATCGATGATCAGCGTAGGCAGGGGTGCGCCAGCGCGGCGTGCCAGGAGTTTTGAAAGGGCGATGCGCAGCGCGAAGTCGATGCGAAACGCTTCACCACCGCTATACATCTCATAGCGGCGTGTGCCCAATTCGTCCGATATGTTTATATCGAGGGTTTCCACAGTCTCTTCCTTCTTGGTCTTGT
Source organism: Dehalococcoidia bacterium (assembly GCA_030638665.1). Lineage (GTDB taxonomy): Bacteria > Chloroflexota > Dehalococcoidia > E44-bin15 > E44-bin15 > E29-bin15. Next base: position 5,610 of record DAOWEF010000052.1, on the reverse strand, counting down.
AAGCTCGCTGCGTTTCCATTTTCACATTCATCCGGTTATCGGTCATCCGGGCAAGCAACCTGTTGGCCTCCTCCTCGATCTCAGGGAGCGCCGTATCGATGATGAGCGCCTGAATCCCCTTCTTGCCAAAGGCAGCGGCCAGCTCTTCGTATATCTTCTCTTCCTTGGAGACATTCTCTAGCTCGGCCATCTTCTCCCCTCTGCTCTGCTCCAGGGAGGCACAGCGCTCCAGTTTCTCCTGGACCGCTCCCAATATCTGACGACTATGTGCCTGCCGCCGCGTTAGCTCATCGAGGGCATGCTGCGCCGTGCTCAGGCTGGCTTCCAGCTCGGGGAGGATGGAAAGCTCCGCGTTAAGGGAATCCCGCCGTTGGGTATCTGCCTCGAGGATGGAGCGCCAGCGCGCCAGGTCCTCCTCAGCTTTGGCTAATGCTTTCTGTTCCTTAGGCAGGGAGCTTTCTGCCTCAATGTGGTCCTTCTCCAGGGTCTCTGCCCGCCGCTCCCACTGAGCCCGCCCCTCCTTTATCGTCCGCTCCAGTTCGCTTATATCCCGCTTCAGGGCGTTTGCCTCCGTTTCCAATCCTCTCGCTTCATCCTCATTGGCACGAAAGAGCTCTTTCTTCTCCTGTCCCTGAGCTTCGTAGTTTGACATAATCCTCTCTCGCCCCTCTGTTCCCAGTTCTGTGCCGCACAAGGGGCATCTCGCCTCCTCCTGGGACAGCATGTCGAGCTTCTCTTTGAGTTCCTTCATCTCTTCCTTTAAGCGGGCATTCATGGAGGTGAGATGGTGGATTCGATTAGAGGTATTTTCATACTCCCCCCTCCGCCCTCCTAACTCGCTTTCCTGCTTGGCCAGCTCATCGAGGTGAGCCTGGGCTTTGGCCAGCTCCTCCTCATAGTCCGCGAGCACTTTTTCGTACTTTTCCACCCGCTGGCGGTGATCTCGAACCTGATTCTCGAAAGAGCTTATCGCTTCCCCTGCCTGTTTGATGCGACCCTCTATCTCCCCCTGTTGTTCTTTCTTTAAATCGAGTTCGTTCTTTTGCTTTGCCAGGGCGCTGACCTTATCCTCCCACCCCCTCCGCTCCTTTTCTACTTCGGCGATCGCCTCTCCTACCTCGCGGAGCTGAGTCTCGTACTCCGCTTTATTCGCCAGTTCAGCTTTTGTACGCTCGATTTCACTCCGCAGGACGTTTCCCTGTGCCTCCCTCTGCCTGGCGTAGTTTTTCGCCAGTTTCTCCAGCTCATCGTAGCGGGACAGGCCCAGGATGTTGCCCAGGATTTCCTTACGTTTATACGGCTCCTTTTTGGTGAACTCGTCGGCGCGGCCCTGGAGCAGGAATACGCTGTTGATGAAGGTATCGTAGTCCATATGCAGGATTTCGATGATCTTCTGCTCCGTCTCTCGAATAGAGTTTCCAGCGATCGACCTAAAGCCCTGGTCTGAGGCTATCTGAAGGTCGAGAAGGGGATGCCCCGCTCGGTTTGCCCTTGGTTTCGTCCGCTTGCGGATTACCCTATAGCGCTGCTGGCCTTTTTGCAGAATAGCGAACTCGAACTCCACCTCCATCTCCGTTCTTCCCAGGTGGATCAGCTCGTCATCGGTTTTTGCCCGCGCCTTCCCCCAGAGCGCCCAGGTCATCGCATCGAGGAGTGCCGACTTCCCATTGCCGTTGTCGCCGCAAAGACAGGCCACATGAAGCCCTTCGAAGGAGAGCTCCCCTTCCCGATAGCACATGAAGTTTCGGAGCGCAAGTCTAATGGGGATCATGTTTTGTCTCCTCTAAGGTCGGTGTTACTAAAAGAATTTACATTATAAGCGATAGCTTTTACCTACCTGTGGTATCTCGACCCTCGTACCGGGCGGAGCAACGAAAAGCTCCGGGTGCTCCGTATGAATGGGGAAGACCAGCTTCGGGTTTATCTCCTCGATCAGCCTTTTTATCTCCGGGCCCGAGGCGTGGCCGGAGGCGTGAACCTGCACATAGGGATAAAGGCCAAAGTGCTTCAGCCAGTTCTCCACCCTTTCGAGTTCAATTCCCCCCTCCTCATCGAAGGGCTCGGTGATCGAGCGGATGTAGCACGAGCCGTCATCCGGCCGGATGTTTATCAGGTCAGTGAGGTCGAAGAAATCGATCCTGACGATGAAATCGCTCTGGTGGCGGTGGATATCATCGCAGGTGACCCTGTTGGGATAGCTTAAAAACTCCCGCTCCCAGGTGCTGTAATCCTGCTCGACTATGTTTTGCGGATAGTGAGGCTTGTTGATTAACCCCCAGTTTTTCCTATCGATGTAGATAACGATGTTACCATCGCCCAGGGAAGGCGCGGCGGCATCGGTGCCCTCCAGTTGTCTCAATAAATATGCCTGTTTCAGGCTGAGCGACAGCTTTCGTCCGGTCATCTTAGCCACCTCGTAGAAGCTCCTCACCCGCTCGATGTCCTTCCACGGATAGTTGGCGATGACCAGGTTCTTTGTCTGGTTCACCACTTTCGCCACCCTCTCCTGAACATCCTGCTCAGTTAGGCTTTCAGTTTCATCCGCATCTTTTTTAACGCGTGTCCCCTCGCAGATGAGGGCGATGGGCTGGGCCTCAGCGGCGCGCTTTACGAAATCTCTCGTCAGAGAGCCACCATAGCCGTGGAACCTGATATCACCGGTATAGGCGATCACCCCCTGTGGTGTGTGGACGAGGAAACCCAGCGACCCGGGGATGGAATGGTTTACCGCCACTGCCTCCACCGTCAAATCGCCGATGGCAACCCGCTCATCCACGGCGAACGCTCGGAAATCTCGTGCCACTTTCGTCTCTTCGCTCTTGGGTTTCATCATACCTTCACCCGTTTTTTTTGGCCTCAGCGTAAAGGTTTCCTTGAAGTTTAGGAATTCGTTGAACCCGCTACTGGAGGTGTCCTCCGTGGATGCCAGGATGCGTTTCGTTACCTCAGAGGCGTGGATTGGGATATCCGAGCGCAGAAAGTGTATATAGTTGGCATGGTCGGCATGGGCGTGGCTCAAGAAAACCCCATCGTAGGCGGCGTCGGGCGAGGTCGGCATGTCAGCGTGGGACAAATAATCTTGCCGGTAGAAGCCTGCCATATCGGTCACACAGGGCAGTAGGCCCAGCTCCAGGAAATCGACCACCCCGTTATATTTTTTGGGCTGGAGGAATTCATCAAAATACAAGCCCGACTGTTTAAAGCTCATGCCGAAGTCAAGCCAGATCCGTTTACCCCCATCCTCCAGGAGGATCTTGTTGCCGCCGATTTCCCCTACCCCGCCATGAAAGGTGAGCGAAGTCATAATAACCCCCGCCAGTAACTGTCTCTATTCTAGCATAACCGAGCCAGGGGCTTATAGCTTGATTAATAGCGCTACGCCAATTAGAATGGTGCTGGTCAGAGGTGACTCATGTTCCAGGTTTTATCGGAGAGGCTGGGGAGCGTTTTTAAGCGGCTGGGGAGCAAGGGCCGGCTCACCGAAAGGGATGTCGATGAGGCGCTCCGGGAGGTGAGGCTGGCGCTCCTGGAGGCTGATGTTAACTTTAAGGTGGTGAAGGAGTTTATCGCCACATTGCGGGAGCGCTCCCTGGGCAACGAGGTGCTGGAAAGTCTTACTCCGGCGCAGCAGGTAATCAAGGTCGTTAATGAGGAGCTTACCTCCATTTTGGGGGGAGCTCCCACTCACCTGGCATCGGCTAGCCGCCCCCCGACGATAGTCATGCTCGTCGGGCTTCAGGGCTCGGGGAAAACAACTACCGCAGCAAAGCTGGCGCTGCATCTGAAGGGCTCAGGACAACGACCGCTGCTTGTTGCCGCTGATCTTCGCCGACCCGCCGCCATCGAGCAGCTTGTTACCCTGGGCAACGAGCTCGAGATCCCCGTTTATCGTGAGGATACCTCGGCAAAGCCTGTCTCTGTCTGCACCCATGCCCTGAAGCGTGTCAGGGAGCTGGCCGCTACTTGGGTCATCGCCGACACCGGGGGGCGTCTCCACATCGATGAGGCCATGATGAAGGAGGCGGCGGAGATCAAGCGGGAACTCAAACCCGATGAGGTGCTTCTGGTGGTGGATGCGATGACTGGCCAGGATGCGGTGCGTGCCGCTGAGGAGTTCCATGCTAAATTGGGGCTCAGCGGTCTCATCCTCACCAAGATGGATGGCGATGCCCGGGGTGGGGCGGCCCTCTCCATCAAAGCGGTCACCGGGGTGCCGGTTAAGTTTATCGGAACCGGTGAGAAATTGGATGCCCTGGAAACCTTCTACCCTGACCGTTTGGCATCGCGCATCCTGGGAATGGGTGATCTGCTTACCCTAGTCGAAAGGGCTGAGAAAACCTTTGATGAGGAACGGGCAAAGAAACTTGAGAAAAAGGTGCGCCATGCCACCCTCGATCTGGAGGACTTTCTGGGGCAGCTCCACGAGATGCAGCAGATGGGGTCTTTAAGCCAATTGGTGGATATGATCCCCGGGCTCTCCTCCATTGCCCACCGTGCACCTGACGCGGTAGATGAGGGGAGACTAGAAAAGATCGAGGCGATCATTCGCTCCATGACCCCTCAGGAGCGGCACAACCCGGAGATTATCGATGGGAGCAGGAGGCGCCGCATCGCCCAAGGCAGCGGCACCACGCCCCAGGAGATCAATCAACTCCTGAACCAGTTCCGCCAGACCCAAAAGCTAATGAAGCAGATGGCACAGGGGAGAAGCCTGAGGTCGATGCTTCAATGAAGGCTACTTTTTTACCAGCGTGATAGTGATCTCGCCGTGCTCGATATCGACCTCCTGTAGCTCCAAATGAAGATCATCCCATCGCTCCTCCAATGCGCGCTCTAGGGCAGTCATCACACTGTTGATTAGTGCCTTGGGGATCGGAATTCTACCGAGGTTGAGGTGCCTAATTGTTATGTCAGGCCTTCCATCTTCAACCTCTATGTTGGCCTCAATAGCCACCTGCACATCGATACCCATATCGACCCGGGCAAAAGTCTGCACGATCCCATCACTGAAGTAGACCTGGATGTATTCCATCTCCACGGAGAGCTCTCCATCCCTGGCGAGCCGGTCCAGCTTTGAGGTTGCCTCCTCCTCAGTGAGCTTCAGGGTCAACTCTTCTCCCACAGCGGCTTCATCGATCTCCTGCTCGAGCACCGTGATCTTGTAGTCCAGAATTGTAGCCGCTTCATCGGTCGGCTTCACCCAGTTTGGCCAATCATCTATCGGTGCCGGACCAGTGATGAAATAGCCCCCGATGCCAGCAGTAAGGAGTAGACCGGCGGAGATGGCGCCCACGGTGAGGAGAAAGGTTCTTATGACGTTTTTGTTCAATTTATTCCAGGTAATCCTTGAGCTTCTTGGAGCGGCTGGGATGGCGTAGCTTCCTCAGCGCCTTGGCCTCGATCTGACGAATGCGCTCTCTGGTGACCCCAACCTCGCGACCCACCTCCTCCAGGGTGCGGCTCCGACCATCCTCGAGCCCGAATCTCAGTTGCAGCAACCGGCGCTCGCGGGGATTGAGGGTGAAAAGCACCTCGTCGATCTGCTCCTTAAGACGCTGGTGAGAGGCTGCGTCGGGGGGTGGTAAGGCGCTACTATCCTCGATGAAGTCG
>DAOWEF010000006.1 GCA_030638665.1 Dehalococcoidia bacterium | reverse complement strand
ACTCAAGGATGGCAAGGATAGCAGGGGTAGACCTCCCCAAGAACAAACGAATCGAGATTGGATTGTGCTCCATCTACGGCATAGGACGCTCTGTGAGCCAGAGGATCCTGGCGCAAACCGGAGTCGACCCTGATACCAAAGTCAAGGATCTCAGCGAGGGGGATGTCAGCCGGATTCGAGAGGTTATCGATCGCGATCACGAGGTGGAAGGAGAACTGAGGCGCAAGATCAATCTCAACATTAAGCGGCTCATCGAGATCGGTAGCTACCGTGGCATCAGGCATCGCCGTGGGTTACCCGTTCACGGGCAGCGTACTCGAACTAACGCCCGCACCAAAAAGGGTTCCCGCAAGACTGTCGCCGGGCGCCGCCGCATCGTGACCAGGAAGTAAAGGAGTGCTATGCCAGACAAGAAGAAACCGACCCGGGTTAAAAGAAGGGAAAGAAAGGCCATACCCAAAGGTCGTGCCTATATCCAATCCACCTTCAATAATACCATCATCACCCTTACCGACCCCTCGGGCAATGCCATCGCCTGGGGGAGTTCGGGCACCGCTGGCTTCAAAGGATCGCGTAAGGGAACTCCCTATGCCGCGCAGCTAGCTGCGGAACAGACGGCGAGGAAGGGGATGGAGCATGGGCTAAGGCAGGTTGAGGTCTATGTGAAGGGGCCGGGTAGCGGGCGTGAAGCTGCGATCCGCTCCCTCCAGGCGGCAGGGCTCACGATTACCGGGATCAGGGATGTAACTCCTATCCCCCACAATGGCTGCCGCCCCAGAAAGAGGAGAAGGGTATGACTAAAACCTGCACCAGGATGGAGGCTACCCGTGGCCTTTGACCCCGTTCGGGAGAAGGAGTAGGGCGAAAAAAATGGCACGCTACATAGGACCGGTTTGTCGGCTCTGCCGGCGGCAGAACGAGAAACTGATGTTAAAAGGGGAGAGGTGCACCAGCCGAAAGTGCGCCGTAGAGCGGCGCAGTCTGCCCCCTGGCCGGCAGCGACCGCAGCGCCGAAAAATATCCGACCGCGGTATCCAATTGAGGGAGAAGCAGAAGGCGAGGCATACATACGGAGTGCTGGAAAGGCAGTTTCGCAGGCATTTCGCTGAGGCGGAGAAACGGTCCGGGGTCACCGGCGAAAACCTACTCCACATTCTAGAGATGAGGCTTGATAACGTGGTCTACCGCCTTGGTTTCGCTGACTCGCGAAGGCAGGCTCGCCAGATAGTACGCCATGGCCATATTACTATTAATGGGCGTAAGCTGAATATCCCCTCTTACGGGGTTAGGGTGGGGGATGTGATCGCGTGGTGGGAAAGGGGCACCAGAACGGAGTACTACAAGAGGATGGCTGAGCAGATCGCGGATAAGATAGTTCCCGAGTGGTTGAGCCTGGATGGTGAAAAGCTCTCCGGTCGAGTCCTGTCCCTGCCCAACCGCAGTGACATAGACCTTAGGATCGATGAGAAAGTCATCGTGGAGTATTATTCCCGATAGTTTTTTGGAGGTAGATACTTGTCTGAAATCGTGATGCCTCAAATAGAATGTGCAGAAATCTCTGACAAATATGGCCGCTTCATCACCGAGCCTCTTGAGGGGGGCTCTGGCATCACTATGGGTAATGCCCTGCGTCGGGCGCTCCTTAGCGCCCTCCCCGGTGCTGCGGTAACGTGGCTCAGGATTGAGGGGTTGCAGCACGAGTTCTCTACTGTTCCCTACATGAAGGAGGACACTATAGACTTCCTCCTGAAAGTCAAGGCGATTAGGCTCCGCCCCCTCTCATCCCGTGGGGGTCAACTAATCCTTAGAGCTGAGGGCGAGGGTCACGTTCTGGCTGGTGACATCGAGCCCTCGGCCGAGTTCGAGGTGGTGAATCCCGAGCTTCACCTGGCCACCTTGGATTCCCCCGAGGCCAAGCTGATCGTGGAGTTCAATGTGGAACAGGGTAAGGGATATCGGCCTGCAAGCCAGGGCTATCGGTCTGCAGGCCAGGGCGATGGTCTTCCCCTAGGGGTGCTTCCCCTAGATGCTATCTTCACCCCCGTGCGCAAGGTCAATTATAATATCGAGAACATCAGCGTAGGGCAAATCAGCTATGAGAGACTGATCCTCGACGTGTGGACTGATGGCACCATATCCCCGGTTGATGCGGTAAGCCGGAGCGCCCATCTGTTAATTGAACAACTGCAGCTATTCTATGAACTCGCTAGGGTCCCATTACGGGTGGGGGAAAAACAGCCTCGCCTTCCCATCCCTCTGGAGCAATATAATATGCCTATTGAGGAGCTTGACCTTTCAGTGCGCACCTTCAACTGCTTGAAGAGGGCTGGGATCACCAAGGCAGGGGAGATATTTGAGAAGAGTGAGAAGGAATTGCTTAACATAAAAAACTTCGGGCAGAAGACGATGGAGGAGGTGATGGGGCAGCTTAGGGCGAAGGGTTTCGTCTCAGAGGAGGGTGAGGAAGAGGAGGGCGGCCAGGCGGAAGATGGACCAGAGGAGGGCGGCCAGGCGGAAGATGGACCAGAGGAGGACGTATAGCGCATGAGGCACCGTGTTGCCGGCCGAACACTCTCCAGGCCGACAGGTCACCGGGTTTTGATGTATCGGAACCTGGTAACCGATCTTTTAAGATATGGAAAGATAGTAACCACCGAGGCCAAAGCGAAAGAGGTCCAGGGCATGGCAGAGAGGATAATTACACTAGGCAAGAGTGGCACCCTACATAGCCGTCGCCAGGCGCTGGCATTTGTAACCGATAAGGAGGTGGTGGCGAAAGTATTTGATGAGCTTGCCCCCAGGTATGCCCAGCGCCCTGGTGGCTATGCTCGGATAATTAAAATTGGGCCTCGCCATGGCGATGGCGCACCCATGGCACAGCTGGAATTGGTGGAGTAATTATGAAGATCGCCCTTATTATGGAATATGAAGGCACCAGATACCATGGATCTCAGATTCAGGAAAGTGTGCCTACCATTCAGGGTGAGCTTGAGCGTGCCCTGATGATGGTTACCGGGAAGAAGATTCGCACCTCATATGCCTCCCGTACCGACCGGGGGGTTCACGCTAAAGGGCAGGTGGTCGCCTTTCCCTCCGATTCTCCACTTCCCCCCAAAACCATTGCCCATGCGTTAAACCATTATCTGCCAGAAGATATTGCTATTAGGGATGCTTTTGTGGTGAACGATGATTTCGATCCCAGGAGAGATGCTTTGAGCCGGGAGTATTGCTACTACATCTGGAATAGCGCGACCCCTTCTCCGCTCCTGCGACGGAGTGCCTATTTTGTGCCCAGGCGCCTCGAGGTTACAGCGATGAACGAGGCCTGCCAGGCCATTTTGGGGACACACGATTTCGCCCCCTTTGCCAGCTCTCTCAACGGTGGAAAGAATACAGTGCGTACCGTTTATCGGGCGACGGTGGCCATAGATGGCGATTTAGTGAGCTGCCACATGGTGGCAAATTCATTCTTACCCCATCAGGTACGCAATACCACGGGCGCCCTGGTGAAGGTGGGACTGGGGAAGAGCGATGTAGCAGCCTTTTACGATATTTTGCGATCAAAAAAGCCCACTCAAGCGGGGCCTGCCCTCCCGCCACATGGGCTGTGTCTTTTGAAGGTTACTTACCCTAATGGGGTGAAATGAAGACTTATAGAACGAAATCCTCGGACCTCACGCCCCAGTGGCATGTTTTCGATGCCTCAGGGAGGACCCTGGGTCGGCTGGCATCGGAGGTAGCCACACTGCTCTTGGGCAAACACAAGCCTACATACGCCCCTCACCTGAATACCGGGGACTTTGTCATCGTGGTAAATGCGGCGAAGGTCAGGGTGACCGGTAACAAGGCTCAGCAAAAGGTCTACTATCGTCATTCTAATTATCCCGGCGGGCTCAGGAGCACCAACTTTGCCAAGATGATAGAGACCCACCCCACTCGGGTGATCGAATCTGCTGTGAAGGGGATGATTCCCCACAATCGACTGGGACGGGATATGATGAGGAGGCTTAAGGTCTATACGGGAGATACGCATCCCCATCAAGCTCAGGTGGAGAAATCCAAGGGAGGTGACGCTCCAGATGGGGGTGTACCAAAGAGGAGGCGTGGTTGAACGATAAGGGCTACTTTTATGCCACGGGAAGAAGGAAGAACGCAGTGGCTCGTGTGAGGCTGTTTCCGGGGGCGGGCGCCATTGTTATTAATGGCCAGCCCTATGAGAAGCTAATACCTCAGGAGAGGCTCAGGAAGGCGATCATGGAGCCGATGGTGGTAACCGATAGCCAGGAAAGGTTCAGTATTAGCGTTAAAGTGACCGGGGGCGGGTATGTGGGGCAGGCCGGTGCCATCCAACACGGGATTGCCCGTGCCCTGGTGGTGGCTGATGGGAACCTGCGTCCACTACTGCGCAGTTATGGGCTGCTTACCCGTGACCCTCGAGTGAAGGAACGAAAGAAATACGGCCTTGTCCGTGCCCGTAAAGCAAAGCAATACACCAAGCGATAAAATCTCAGGCGCTCCTGGGTAGCCCCAGCCCCCTCTCAGCGATGATGTTGCGAATGATCTCCGAGGTGCCCGCGGCGATAAGCATGCCAATTGAGTTCATATACATATCCGCTATCGTCCCCTGGAGTGGAGCCCATTTTGAGCCTAGCCATAGCTGCCCATAGAGTCCCATAATCTGGGTCCCCACGTCGGTAATCCGCTGTAGGGTTTCAGAAGCGAACACCTTAATCATGGGGGCTTCATAACCGGGGAGATCTCCTTTTGTTTGCTGCCAAACGATGCGATAGCCCATCACGCGAGCAATCTCGACCTCAGTGGCCAGTTCCGCAAGCTTTTGCCTAATAGAGAGGTCTTTTCCCAGAGGCTGTCCGTTAACCTCAGTTTCCTTAACAAACCTTATAAGTTCTTCAACTAGTCGCCGGGCGGCAGCAGCGATCATAACGCCCATGGTCCTCTCGAAAGCCATTGCGATCATACAATGATACCAGCCGCGGTTCTCATCCCCGATCAAGTTCCTTTTGGTGACATGCACATCGTCGAAGAAGACCTCGTTAAAAAAGTGATGCCCAGCCATGTTTAACAGGGGGCGCACTGTGATGCCCGGGGTCTTCATATCGACAAGCATAAGGCTGATGCCCTTGTGTTTTGGCACTTCGGGTCCGGTCCTCACTATTAGCCAGCCCCAATCGGCAATATGGCCGCCGCTGGTCCATACCTTTTGCCCATTGACAACGTATTCATCTCCCTGGAGGACGGCGCGGCACATAATGTTGGCCATATCTGAGCCAGCGCCGGGCTCGCTATACAAGGTGCACCACCACTTCTCCCCTCGGGACAATGGTAGCAGATGTTCCTTCTTCTGCTCCTCGGTGCCCAAAAGCAGCAGGGTAGGGCCAACCCAGGTTATGCCGCCGGTACCCATGTCGGTGCCCGGAACTCCGTGATAAGCTGTCTCCTCCTTAAAGATCATGTGCTTGATGGTAGAGACCCCTAGGCCACCGTACTCCTCGGGCCAGTTCATCGCCAGCCATTTCCTTTCCGCTAACTTCTT
>DAOWEF010000032.1 GCA_030638665.1 Dehalococcoidia bacterium | reverse complement strand
TGACGGAATGCCACGAGCGAGAAGAATGGAAAAAGCGAAATATGCTGCGCCTCGCCTATATAGGCGTGCCCCCAGTCTTCGCCAAGGACTTATACAATTTCCTGGAGAGCCAGGGGGCCAGGGTAGTATTCAACGAAATTCAGCGGCAATTCGCCATGCCACACAGCGGCAATTCGCAAAATTCGCTTGCTGAGCAATACTCAAGCTATACATACCCCTACTCCATATTCGACAGGCTAGGCGACATCCTGCCCCAGTTGCGAGATCGCCGGGTGGATGGGATGATACACTATGTTCAGGCCTTCTGTCATCGCGGGATCGGCAACATTGTCTTTCGCCACCGCATTGACCTACCCATCTTGACCCTGGAGGGGAATAATGACTATCTGCTCACCCAGCACCTGAAGACCAGAATCGAGGCCTTTCTGGACATGGTGAGGCGTCGCACTTTAGCCCCGCTCGAAAGTAAAAGGCAATAATTTAGCCATTAAGAATAAAAAAAGGAGGTCGAAATGACAACAAAGATCGGCATAAACGGCTTTGGCCGGATCGGGCGGCAGGTCCTCAGGGCAGTCAATGAGAACCATGCTGGAAAGCTTGAGGTGGTCGCCCTCAATGACCTTACCGATACCAGGACCAACGCCCATCTCCTCCGATATGACTCTACCTACGGCGCATACCCGGGCAAGGTGGAGGCGACAGAGGATACTATCGTCGTCGATGGCAAGGCGGTGAAGGTGCTCTCTGAGCGCGATCCAGGTAAGATCGCCTGGGCCGACTACGGGGTCGAGGTGGTGCTAGAGTCTACCGGGCTCTTCACCGATGCGGCGAAGGCTGCCGCCCACCTGGAGAGCGGGGCCAAGAAGGTGATCATCTCCGCCCCGGCGAAGGGAGAGGACGTAACCATCGTTCTAGGGGTCAATGAAAGCCACTACGACCCGAAAAAGCATCGCGTTATATCCAATGCCTCCTGCACCACCAACTGCATTGCCCCCGTGGTCAAGGTGCTTCATGAATCTTTTGGGGTGGAAAAAGGGCTGATGTCTACCATCCATGCCTACACCAACGACCAGCGGATCCTGGACCAGTTCCATAGCGACCTGAGGCGAGCGCGGACGGCGGCAATGAACATCATCCCCACCACCACCGGCGCGGCGAAGGCAGTCACCGTGGTCATCCCCGAGCTGGCGGGAAGGATTCACGGCATGGCCTACCGCGTGCCCGTCCCCACCGTTTCCGTGGTGGACTTCGTCGCCGCGCTAGGTAAAGAGGTCACAGTGAATGAGATTAATGAGGCCTTCAGAAAAGCCGCCACCGGTCCCTTAAAGGGCATCCTCGAGTTCTGTGAGGAGGAACTGGTGAGCATGGACTTTAAGGGAAACCCGGCAAGCGCCATTTTCGATGCACCAGCGACGATAGTCATCGGGGGTAATATGGTAAAGGTGCTCGCCTGGTACGATAACGAATGGGCTTATAGCTGCCGCGTCGCCGACCTGGTAGCCTTTATTGTGGAGAAAGGTCTTTAGTTTTTTTCTTGAATCAACAAAGGTTACACGGGAGTTTAAAATCACTAATGAGCATGAGCTAGTAATTCATGCGGAACCAGGATTATGACGTTTAAATGACACGTGTAGAGCAATGGAGGCTAATCGGCAAAGAGCTGGTAACTCATATTCCCTTTACCGCTTTCGGAGCTGTAACGGCGATTGTCTTTATGTTGATTGTAATCTGGGGCGGTTTTCTCGACCCGGTTTCCCGCTCCTCCGAGACGATTTTTTACATCCTCCATCCCGCACATATCGTCTTGAGCGCTGTGGTAACCACTGCGATATATAAAACGCTCGGTAACGGAAAACTCTGGGCAGTGATCGTGATCGGTTTCACGGGCAGCATCGGCATCGCTACCCTGAGCGATTCAATCATTCCCTATCTGGGAGCGTGGCTGGCTGTCTTACCGGGCAGGGAACTCCACATCGGTTTCATTGAAGAACCGTGGATCACTATCCCCCCGGCATTTTTAGGCATCGCAATCGGTTTCTGGAGACCGATCACCAAATTCCCTCACGCCGGTCATGTTCTGATCAGCACCTGGGCCTCACTATTCTTTATTATTATGGCATTGGGGGAAACAGTAACTTGGCTGCAATATCTTACCATCTTTCTCTTCCTATTCCTTGCCGTTTGGATTCCCTGCTGCATGAGCGATATCGTTTATCCGCTGCTATTCGTTAGAGGGGCTAAATTCCATCATCACCATTAAATCGAATCTAGCGAAACGCGCTGATTTAATATATAATCGAGACACAACCGTCTAGCTAGGAGGAATTTCCATGCGCGTTCTTCTCATGAGCACTCCTTACCCCCTTGAAGAGAACCCCATCCCCCCCCTCTCTTTGAGCTACCTGGCCGCAGTGCTCCAAAATGAAGGTATTGAGGTCCAGATCCTGGACCTTCTAGTGTCCCAGCATTCAGCCCGCAAGATCAGGGATAAGCTTGCGGAATATCAGCCTCAGATGGTCGGCGCTACCTGCGTAACCCTGAATTCCCCCATTGCCTCCCGAAACCTGAAGGCATGTAAGGATTTTGACCCCCGCATCGTTACCATGCTCGGTGGTCCCCATGCCAGCTTCGCCCTTAAGGAGACCCTCCTCCGGGCCCGCTGGATCGACGTGGTAATCATCGGGGAGGGAGAGCGGACAATAGTCGAGCTGGCAAGGGCCCTGGAGAAAGGTAAAGACATCCAGCAGGTGGCAGGGATTGCCTTCCGTGAGGATAGCAGGGTGGTAAAAACTGAGCCCCGCCCCCTTATCGAGAACCTGGATGAGCTCCCCCCCCCAGCGCGCCACCTCTTGCCCCTTTCCAAATACCGCGCCATCGGCGCTCCCTGCACTGTAATCACCAGCAGGGGCTGTCCCTACCGCTGCATCTTCTGCTCCGGGCCCCGGCTCTTCGGGCGGCGGGTTCGCTTTCGCGACCCCAAGCTGGTGGCCGATGAGATAGAGCAGATCCATAAAGAGTTCGGTTTTGAGAGGTTGAACGTTGTCGATGACACCTTCACCATCAACCACCGCCACGCACGGGCTGTCTGTGATGAAATCATGAGGCGCAACCTCAAGTTTCAGTGGAATGTCTTCGCCCGCGCCGATACCGTAACCGCGGATATACTGAAGAGGATGAAACAGGCTGGCTGCTCCTGGCTACTTTATGGCGTTGAGTCAGCCTCTCCTGAGATCCTGAAGACCATTAAGAAGGGGACCACCCCGGACGATATCAGGAGGGGAACCAAGCTCGCCACCGAGGCCGGGATCGGGGTCTTCAACTCCTTCATCTTCGGTCTTCCTGGCGAAAGCCCGGAGACCGCCCGCCTGTCGCTGGCTTTTGCCCATGAGCTTAACCGGGATTACGATGCCAAATACGGTTTCCACCTGTTATCCCCCCTGCCGGGAACTGAGCTCTATGAGAAGCCTAAAGAGTATGGCCTGCGCATCCTTTCCCGAAACTGGGCGAAGTATGACGCCAACGAACCGATTACCGAGACTGCTACCATGAGCCCGCAACAGGTTCTGGAACATATGGCCGACTACGACCGGATAATTGCCTATGTCTGGCAGCAGATAGAGCGTAAGGCCGAGGAGGGAGATCCCGTCAGTGTCAAAGAGGTGAGACAAAAAGCGAGCATAGAGTTCGTCTGGAAGCTCCTCAAGGGCGATGTTATTGAGCGGCTGGGTCGGATGAAGGATGGCGGCGATCCAGTGAGGCAGCTGGCTCAGCGGGTATCCCGCAAGCTGGACGTCCCGTTGGATGCGGCCGAGCGGGAGATGGACAGACTGATCCAGATGGAGCTTATCACGCGCGAGACGGCGAACGGAGGATTCATCTGGAAGTGGCGCTAAAAAAAGATGTTGCCGGGGCGCTTGAAGGGGTGCTACTCCCCCAACCCAAGCGCAGCCTTCCTCAGCTTAATATGGTCCGGGACATCGCGGTATCTGGGGAAAGGGTGAAGCTTACCATGGCCTTGGGCGTCCTAAGCGCTACTGAGAGGGATCGCGTTCAGGAAAGGGTACGCGCTGCCATTGAGGCGCTCCCCGGGGTGAAGGAGCTAGCCATCGAGCTTGTGGAGCACTCGCCCCAGGAGTTGAACGAGTTTGACCGTGTTGTCGCGGTGATGAGCGGCAAGGGTGGCGTGGGTAAATCGCTGGTCACTGCCCTGCTCGCCATCGCCCTCACCCGCCAGGGGTATCAGGTGGGCATCCTGGACGCCGATATCACCGGCCCTAGCATCCCCAAGATGTTTGGTCTAAAGGCTCGCCCCATGGGGGGTGATGGCGGCCTCCTTCCGGTGGAAACCAGGTCCGGGATCGCGGTCATGTCCCTCAACCTGCTCCTGCCACATGAAGACGATGCCATTATCTGGAGAGGGCCCCTGCTCGCCAAGGCGATCACCCAGTTCTGGCAGGAGGTGCTCTGGGGCAAGCTCGATTACCTTCTGGTTGACCTGCCACCGGGCACCGCCGATATCCCCCTCACCGTGATGCACTCGCTCCCCCTTTCAGGCATTATCATCGTCTCCACACCCCAAGACCTGGCGAGCATGGTGGTGCGGAAAGCGGTTCATATGGCGCATAAGCTAAACATCCCTATCCTGGGGGTGGTAGAGAATATGAGCTATCTGGTGATCCCGGAGACGGGAAAGAGGATCGAGCTCTTTGGTCGGAGCAGGGGGGAGGAGATGGCCAGGGAGGCGGAGGCCCCCCTTCTGGGGCAACTCCCCGTAGATCCGGAACTCGCCGCGCTCTGCGACAGCGGCGAGATCGAGCGCTACAACGCCGAGCCCTTCACTTCACTGTCAGCAGCCTTCATCCAGGCGATGCCAGCCTCGTCCCGTGCCACTTAGATCAGCGGATTAAAGATAGGGCATGAAATAAATACTCGACCAAGCATTGACTCATTTTACCAATACAGTGCTGGATTCTTTACCACAGGCTGGTGAAATTCGCCTGAAGGAGGTATAAAATGCCGCTCCGCATAACCACCCTTAGCGAAAATACCGCCGGGTTCCCCGTTGTGCTCGCCGAATGGGGGCTGAGTGTCCTGGTACAGACAGATGATCTCAATATACTGCTTGACACCGGCGCCAGCATCTCTGTGCCCCATAACGCGCCGATCTTCGGTCTGGATTTATCGACAATCGATAAGATAGTATTGAGCCATGGCCACTATGACCACACCGGGGGACTGAAGGGGGTACTCGAGCAGATAGGGAAACAGGTCGAGGTCATCGCCCATCCCGATACATGGGCCCCCAAATATGCGCGCCGCCCCGGCGAGCGGGAACGATATATTGGCATACCTTTCGCCCGTAATGAATTGGAATGCCTTGGGGCCTCTTTTACCTTAACCAGGGAGCCAGTCTGGATTACGGATGACATTGTTACCACCGGCGAGATCGCGATGACCGAGGAATTTGAGCAGCTTGACCCCGATATGTATGTCAAGGAGGATGGCGAGTGGCGCCGCGATGAGCTGTGGGACGACCGGGCGCTCATTATCAAGACAGGTGAGGGGCTGGCGGTCATCATGGGTTGTGCCCATCGTGGCGTTATCAATACCCTGCGCCACGCCCAGGAGATAACCGGGGTGACATTAATTCACACCGTCATTGGTGGCATGCACCTCACGCGCACCAGCGAAGAGAGGGTGCTGCGCACCGCTGCCGCCCTGCAGGAACTTGGGGTGCAGCGGGTTGGGGTATCGCATTGCACTGGGCTCCCCGCTGCCGTGCTCCTCGCCCAGCAGCTGGGTGAAGCCCTCTTCTTTAATAATACAGGCACCAGGATAACCGTCCCTTAACCAGAGGGCACATTCCATCAAGTTGCCATGGACACCAAATCTATATATCGAGCCACTGAGATCGCTTCTCTGGCATTGGCACCGGCGACGAGGTTGTTCCACTGAGACAAAGGGAGAAGGGTAGAATGAAAGCCCAAATCTTGAAGGAGATCTCCCCAGTTGAAAATCGGCCTCTGGAATTGGTTGAATTGCCAGCTCCTCAGCCGAGATCAAAAGAGATTCTGGTGAGGATTTCGGCCTGCGGGGTTTGCCACACCGAACTGGACGAAATTGAAGGAAGGCTTCAGCCAAAACTCCCGATGATTTTGGGTCATGAAATTATTGGCAAAGTCGAAAGCTTGGGTTCGCGAGTGACTAAGTTCAAAGTTGGAGATAAAGTAGGTATTGCCTGGATATACTCTGCCTGTGAAAAATGCCATTTCTGCAAAGAAGGCAACGAAAACTTATGCTATGAGTTTCAAGGCACTGGGTGGCAGGCCAATGGTGGATATGCCGAATACACCGTGGTCTCAGAAGATTTCGCCTACTCGATTCCAGACAGGTTCACTGATTCCCAGGCAGCTCCTCTTTTGTGCGCCGGAGCGATCGGGCTTCGCGATTTAAGGCTTTCAGGGATTAAGTCCGGGCAGAGTTTGGGGCTTTTCGGATTTGGGGCCTCGGCTCACATCGTGATTCAGCTGGCCAAATATTGGGGTTGCGGAATTTTCGTCTTCACCAGAAGCGAAGAGCATCGCAACCTGGCTAAGAAATTGGGGGCAGTTTGGACCGGTAGAGCAGAAGATGATCCCCCTCAAAGACTCACC